>JAYEIA010000154.1:0-2028 GCA_034659855.1 Bacteroidota bacterium | reverse complement strand
CTTAAAGATTTTTCGCTTTTGGCCTATGCCAAAACAATAGCCGAAGCAGCTAAGACCGAAGAGGCTAAAGTCGTTTTATTCGGCACCAATCCTGAAGGAAAAGCGTTGGCTCCGGCTGTTACAGTTAATCTTGATGCTTCGGTTGCCGCAGAAGTTGTGGCTCTGCCCACCTCCTATGAACCATTTACGATAAGCAAAAAAGCATATACCGCCAAAGCATTTGCAGAAACAGTACTTTCGGGCGATGTGAAAGTGCTGACTCTAACACAAAATTCATTTAAACTCAAAGAAAACAAAAAAGACCTCAATATTGAGGAGTTTGGATCTGAAATACCCGAAAATGCATACGACGTACAACCTACCGAAGTTCTAAAAACTAAAGGAAAACTTTCGGTAACTGATGCTGAAATTGTTGTTTCAGGGGGAAGAGGGCTTAAAGGTCCTGAGAATTGGGGTATGATAGAGGAAATGGCTGATATTCTCGGAGCAGCAAATTCCTGTTCAAGACCGGTTTCTGATTTAGAATGGCGTTCGCACGATGAACATGTTGGCCAGACCGGAAAAATTATTGCACCCAATTTATACTTTGCCATTGCAATTTCCGGTGCAGTGCAACATATAGCCGGCGTCAACGGTTCTAAAGTTATTGTCGGTGTAAATATTGACGAGGAAGCACCTATTTTTGAAGCAGCAGACTACGGAATTGTCGGCGATGCTTTCAAAGTCATTCCAAAGCTCAATGAATCTTTAAAAAAATTCATGGACGAAAAATAAATTTCTAAGATAATTCAATTCTCAATGTTAAACCTGTCCTTTGGGCGGGTTTTTTTTATGGAATCTGACTATTCGGCTTATCTTTTCTTGGACGGAATATGTCTCAATACGCCCATGCCGTGTTGTGGAGTGGATCGAACCTAAAATGAGTGATTATGAATTTCGATAAGCACCAATCTTTTGACTCAAAATATTGACACTTCTCTTTGTTCATAATCGCTCAATTTAGGTAGAAATAATTTATAACAGTTATGCTTAATATACGCAACAGCAAACACAAGTAAATATGACAGATTAAACAGAAATTTCGTAAATTTGTGGTATAATTGTTCAAAACAAAAAGAAAGAAAATGACTGATAGGAAAAGATTAAATTTAGGATATTCTGACTTTAAAAACATAATAAAATCAAATTCTTATTTTATTGATAAAAGTCTATTAATAAAGGAAGTTATTGATACAGAAAAGAGTGTTTTGTTATTCCCGCGTCCTCGCCGTTTTGGAAAAACATTAAATTTATCAATGCTAAAATACTTTTTTAATAAAAATGAACCCGAAAATAAAAAGTTATTCAAAGATTTAAAAATATGGCAAACCAAAGATTATATAAAAGAGAATTGTGGAAAATATCCTGTGATAAACCTTAATTTTAAAGATGCAAAAGCAAATAATTGGAACAATTGCAGGGAATTAATATTTGCTGAAATTGCAAGTTTATATGAAAAATTCAACTATCTAACAGATGGAAATACTTTATCAGAAGACGAATTATTTATATACAAGCAGATAAAAGGAAGAGTAGCAAAAGAGACAGATTATCAGCGTAGCTTAAAACAATTAAGCCTATATTTACAACGATACCACAATGAAAAAATTGTAATCCTAATTGACGAATATGATACACCAATACAATCAGGATATGGAAAATTCTACGATGAAGTTGTATCTTTTATGCGTAACTTATTGAGTGGTGGGTTCAAAGATAATGCGAACTTATACAAAGGAATAATAACAGGGATTTTAAGAGTTTCAAAAGAAAGTATTTTCTCCGGATTAAACAATTTGAGCGTTTTTTCAATATTAGATGAAGAATTTTCTGATAAATTTGGATTTACAGAACCGGAGGTTAAAATAATAATTGATGATTTTAACATAAAAACAAATTATTCTGAAATAAAAAAATGGTATGATGGGTATAAATTTGGAGAAATAACTAAAATTTACAATCCATGGTCAATATTAAACTTTGCTTACA
>JAYEIA010000153.1:0-10239 GCA_034659855.1 Bacteroidota bacterium | reverse complement strand
TATAATCCGGCGGTGAAATATAAAATGATAAGCAAAACCACCGATTTGTCAAATTTATTTGGCTAAAAATTCAGAATTATAATCAGCCTTTTAAGTATCTACAACATTATACCATTAAACCATTAACCCATTGAACCATTATACCATTAACCCATTGAACCATTATACCATTGAACCATTGAATCATTATACCATTAAACCATTATACCATTGAACCATTGAACCATTGAACCATTATACCATTGAACCATTGAACCATTAAACCATTAACCCATTCAAAGCACAACCTATGAAACTATATGCTTCTTTCTTTAAACGAATTCTTGATTTTACGGCAGCATTGATTTTGCTTGTTATTTTACTGCCTTTTCTGCTGATTATCGTTATTGCACTAAAAGTTACAACAAAAGGCGTATTTTTCTTTCAAAAAAGACCCGGGAAGCATGCTAAAATCTTTAAAGTCATCAAGTTTAAGACGATGACAGATGAAAGTGGTATCGACGGCGAACTTTTACCGGATGAGCAACGAATTACAACAATCGGAAACTTTATTCGGGCTCTGTCGTTGGATGAATTGCCTCAACTTATCAATGTCCTCAAAGGCGATATGAGTTTTATAGGCCCCAGACCATTAATGCCTAAGTATTTGCCCTTGTACAGCAAAGAGCAGGCAGACCGCCATAATGTGAGGCCGGGCATTACCGGATGGGCTCAAGTCAACGGAAGAAATAATATTTCATGGACAAAAAAGTTTGAACTCGATGTTTGGTATATTAAAAATTTGAGTTTTATTTTAGATATTAAAATTGCTCTTCTGACAGTGAAGAAAATTGTTAAAAAAGAAGGAGTTTCTAAAGACGGTTTTGCCACGACAGAAGCTTTTAACGGGAAAAATTAGAAATTTACAGCCTGCAATCTTTACAAGCACTTAGCTATTATGCTTTGTTCGACTTTTCAGCAACTTTCAAATACAACCATTAACTTTCTGTATTTTTGAAGCACAGAAGTTTATATCACTGTTTATGTCGATATTTGAAAAAATTATTCCTTATTTTGTACCACTATAATTTTAAAGAAATATGGACAAACCAAAAATAAGGCTGTCATCGCCACACTTAGGAGGAAACGAACAAAAATTTGTAAACGAAGCTTTTGCCGAAAACCGGGTTGTAGTTTTGGCGACAGTATAAATATATTATTTCACAACAGGCTCAAAGTAAAAAGAAAAGATGAACTTCAATAAGCACGAATCTCAAACAATAGAATTTAAGCAAGTTTGGAAAGATGATTATCTTAAAACTATTTGTGCATTTGCTAATAGCGATGGTGGTAGTTTGTATCTTGGCGTTAAAGATAACGGAGATATTTGTGGAATAGAAAACTATAAAAAAATATTAGAAATTTTACCAAATAAAATTAATAATAGATTAGGCTTGCTTTGCGATGTTTTGCTAATAAAAAAAGATAATACAGTAATTATTGAAATAAAAGTAAACAAAACTTATGCACCAATTTCTTATCATGGTAAGTTTCATAAACGAAGCGGCAGTAATACCATTGAACTAAATGGAAGCAACTTAACTAATTTTTTACTTAAAAAATACGGAAAAACCTGGGATGATATAGCAGTTGAAGAATTTACTATTGATGAAATAGATTTAGAAACAATAGAGAAATTTAAAATATTAGCAAAAGATAGAATTCCTAATATTGAAAAAGAAAATGATTTAGAGCAATTACTCTTAAAATTAAATCTATATGATGGAAAATATCTTAAAAGGGCAGCAATTCTACTTTTTGCTAAAAACCCTCAGCAATATTTTATACAATCACATTCTAAAATTGGTAAATTTTTAAGCGAAACTGAAATTTTAACAAGCGATATAATAGAGGGTAATTTAATCAATCAAGTTGATATAATATTGGATATTTTAAGAACAAAATATTTAAAAGCTTATATTAGTTATGAAGGAATACATAGACGCGAAAAATTAGAATATCCATATACAGCATTAAAAGAAGCAGTAATAAATGCGCTTATCCATAGAGACTATTCAAACACTTCAAATTTACAAATTAAAGTTTTCGACAATAAATTAGTCATGTATAATGGTGCTTTATTAAGTTCTGAAGTTCCGATAGAAAATTTTTCTAAACCACATCAATCAAAACCATTCAACCCTATTATTGCATCAGTTTTTTATAAAGCCGGATTAATAGAGAATTGGGGGCGTGGAACAATCAATATAATAAATGACTGTGTAAATTATAAAATCCCTAAACCTACTTATGAATATGAGTTTTCTGCGATACGCCTAACTTTCTATAAAAACATTATAAATGACACTTTAAATGACACTTTAAATGACACTTTAAACCGTAGACAAAAACAGATACTATCACACATAAAAAAAGACAAATATATTACAAGCGAAATATTGGCAAATAAATGCGAGTTTAGTATTGAAACAATAAAAAGAGATTTGAATAAATTACAAAAATATAATATTATAAATCGTATAGGAAGTAAAAAAACAGGTTTTTGGGAAGTAGAAAAAATTAATAGTAAAAAAGAACCTATCAACAATGACACCATAAATGACACTATAAATGACACTATAAATGACACTTTAAACAGTAGACAAAAACAGATACTAACACACATAAAAGAAGACAAATATATTACAAGCGAAATATTAGCAAATAAATGCGAGTTTAGTATTGAAACAATAAAAAGAGACTTGAATAAATTACAAAAATATAATATTATAAATCGTATAGGAAGTAAAAAAACAGGTTTTTGGAAAATAAAATAACAAAAAAATGAAAAATAAAATATGGCTGTCATCGCCACACTTAGGAGGAAACGAACAAAAATTTGTAAACGAAGCTTTTGCCGAAAACTGGATAGCACCACTCGGACCTAATGTCAACGGATTTGAAGAAGATTTGACAAAATTCTCCGGAGCAAAACATGCGGCTGCATTAAGTGCCGGAACAGCAGCTCTTCATCTCGCAATGATTATGTTGGGGGTCAGAGCCGGCGACGAAGTGATAGCTTCAAGTTTTACATTCTCGGCAAGCGTAAACCCAATTACTTATCTGGGGGCTGTACCAATTTTAATCGACAGTGAACCCGATACATGGAATATGTCGCCGGAGTTAATGGAAGAAGCAATAAAAGACAGAATAGCCAAAGGAAATATGCCAAAAGCAATAATCTTGGTGTATTTGTACGGAATGCCGGCCAAAATTGAGGAAATATTCAATATCGCCAAAAGATATAATATTCCGGTTATTGAGGATGCTGCCGAATCACTCGGAAGTAAGTACAAAGGACAAATGACCGGTACTTTCGGAAAATTTGGTGTATATTCTTTCAACGGAAATAAAATTATTACCACATCGGGTGGGGGAGCATTGGTTTCCGACAGCGAGGAAGATATTTCAAAAGCTCGTTTTCTTGCTACCCAAGCTCGTGATGCGGCACCTCATTACCAGCATTCCGAAGTGGGTTACAATTATCGCATGAGTAATATTGTTGCCGGGATAGGCCGGGGTCAAATGATGGTTTTGCCTGAGCGTGTTAAACAACGTAGAAAAGTTCATGAATTTTATTTGGATTTATTTTCCCATATTCCGGAAGTGAATGTTTTTCATGAACCCAATGATGATTTTTATTCAAACCATTGGCTCACAGCTATAACAATAAATCCTAACAAGAAAAACATTACACCAAAAATTATTATGGATGCCATGGCTGATGAAAATATTGAATGTCGTCCGTTGTGGAAGCCGATGCATATGCAACCGATTTTTGAAAACTCTCCGGCATATACCAACGGCTTATCAGAAGACTTGTTCCGAACCGGCTTGTGCCTGCCCTCCGGCTCAAACATGAGCGATAATGATTTAGAACGCATCACACAAGTATTGAATAACGTGTTTAGTTAATTTATTTCTTCCGGCGTTTTCAAAACCCGGAAGCGTATAAATTATTTTATACTTTGTAACGCATAATAATAAATAATTCATATATTTTATACGGTATATCTAATAAAAAGCAGTATATTTGTCCTTTTATCACATATATCGTATATAATTATTTATATAATGATTGAACGAAAAAAATATATTAACCGCATAAAACCCTTTTTCAATAAAAAATTAATAAAAGTATTAACAGGGCAACGGAGAGTTGGTAAAAGTATGATGCTTAAATTAATAGCAAAAGAAATACGCAAAATATCGCCCAATGCAAATTTTATTTTTATTGATAAAGAAGAATACGAATTTGATGCACTAAAAAATAGCGACCAACTAATGGCGTATATTAAAACGCATCAAAAAATAAGTATGAACTACCTTTTTATTGATGAAGTTCAAGAAATTGAAGGTTTTGAAAAAGTTTTACGCAGTTTGTATAATAAAGATAATTTTGATATTTATTGTACAGGAAGTAATGCACAAATTTTTTCAAGTGAAATCGCAACTTACCTATCCGGCAGACAAATTGTTTTTCATATAGGAAGTTTGAGCTTTAATGAATTTTGCTTTTTTCATAAACTTGAGGCAAACAACAATAGCCTTTTAAAGTATCTTAAAGTTGGGGGTTTACCTTATTTAATTCACCTTCCTGATGATGAAAAAATACGTTTCGAATACCTTAACAATATATATTCGACAATTTTATTTCGCGATATTATAAATAGGCATCAAATTAGAGACCCTCGTTTCTTGACTGATTTGTTAAGATTTTTATCGGATAATACAGGAAGCCTTTTTTCCGCAAATAAAATTTCAAAATATCTAAAATCTCAAAAAATAACTAAAAATGTTACAAAAATTATAAATTACTTATCCTATATTGCTGATGCTTACTTTATTAATCCTACACAAAGAGTTGATGTGCAAGGAAAAAAGAATTTTGAAGTTGGCGAAAAATATTATTTTGAAGATATTGGTTTACGTAATGCAATTTCCGGTTTTAAGATGCCGGATATTAGCAAAATATTAGAAAATGTAGTTTATTTACACCTAAGAAATAATGAATATGAAGTAAAAATTGCTCAATTGGGAACAAAGGAAATAGATTTTATCGGAACCAAAAATAATGAGAAAATTTATGTGCAGGTTGCCTATTTGCTGTCAGATGCTAAAACTATTGAACGTGAATTTGGCAATTTACTTCAAATTGATGATAATTATCCTAAATATGTTGTTTCTTTCGATAATTTTTCGGCTCCCAATACTTATAACGGAATAACACATTTTACGCTATTAGAATTTCTTACAAAATTTTAAAACCGGAAAATATACACTTAACCAAACATCCCTGAATACAAAATCGTATTTCGATTATTATTTGAAATTTATTAATAAACAATCATAAAAATTGTAACTCATGAAAAAAGTACTTTTTCTATTTATAGCCGTCTTTTTTGCGACAACGAGTTTTGCCCAAAAAGATGTTAAAAAAATTACTGTTGATGATTTATGGACAAATTGGACATTCTATGCTCAATCTGTTCACGGGCTCCGCTCCATGGACGACGGACTGAATTATACAACAATGGGGCGAAGAGGGGATATTGTGAAATACTCGTACAAGACAGGAGATGTCGTGGATTCATTGCTCAAAACCTCATCGTTGGATATAGGGCGTGTTACCGACTATATTTTTAATGCCGATGAAACCAAAATCTTATTGCTCACAAACAAAACCCGGATTTATCGGCGTTCGTTCACCGCTGATTATTTCGTGTATGATATAAAAGCCCAAAAGGCAGATCCTCTTTCGGAAAACGGGGCACAGCAGATTGCAAGCTTCTCTCCCGATGGAAAAAAAGTGGCTTTTGCCCGAAAGAATAACCTGTTTATTAAATTTCTTGACAGCGGAAAAGAGCTTCAAGTAACAACAGACGGACAGCACAACAAAATAATAAACGGCGTGCCTGATTGGGTTTATGAAGAGGAATTTGCCTACAATAAAGCATATACTTGGATGCCCGACAGCAAAAAATTGGCATTTGTGAAATTTGATGAGTCTGATGTAAAAGTTTTCGGTATGCCTATATATGCCGGCAAGGCACCACACTACAAAGAAAACGAACTGTATCCTGAATTTCAAACATTCAAATATCCCAAAGCCGGCGAAGACAATTCGGTGGTCAGCGTACATGTTTTTGATCTGAAAAGCCAACAAACAATTGCTTGTGCCACCGGTAAAAATACCGATATTTATATCCCGCGCATTCGTCCGATTACCGGAACCAATAAATTAGCAATTTTCAGAGTTAACCGATTGCAAAACAGACTGGATATTTTGTCGGCAAACACAAAAACCGGGCAAACCACAGATATTTTTACCGAAAAAAATGAATACTATCTTGAAGATGCGTATTATGATAATGTGTACTTTTTTGAAGACGGAGAACACTTTTTGGTAACCGCCGAACGCGATGGATATCGCCATATTTATATGCAAGGAATAACTGCTGATAAGCTAACTCAAGTAACCAAAGGAAAATGGGATGTTACTGCTTTTTACGGCTATGATGCAAAAACCAAACAGCTCTATTTTGAAGCTGCAAAAGAATCTCCACTACGCAGAGAGGTCTATAGCATTGGACTTGACGGTAAGGATATGAAAAAATTATCTGACCGAGAGGGAACTAACCATGCTAATTTTAGTGCCGACTTTAGTTATTTTATAAATTATTTTTCAAATATAAATACACCTACCGCAGTAACTCTGCATAAAACAGATGGCACAAAGCTCAGAACATTAAGAGATAACAGCCCTTTACTTAAAAAAATTGATAAATACGGCGGAGTTCATAAAGAATTTTTCACAATTAAAACTTCCGAAGGGACAGTTCTGAATGCATACATGGTGAAACCGGCAAATTTTGACAGCACAAAGAAATACCCGGTAATTATAGACCAGTACAGCGGGCCCGCATCTCAAGAAGTGAAAGACAGTTGGAGTTTTGGTTGGCATAATTTATTGGCACAAGAAGGAGCCATTGTTGTTGGCGTGGATCCGAGAGGAACCGGTGCCCGAGGTGAGAAATTCAGAAAAATGACCTATTTGCAACTCGGAAAATATGAAACTATTGATTTAATAGAAACAGCAAAATTTTTGCAGACCTTGAATTATGTAAATGCCGATAAAATCGGAATTTGGGGATGGAGCTACGGCGGTTTTGAAACCTTGCTTTGCCTGACTAAAGGAGCCGATGTTTTTGCTGCCGGTATTGCAGTAGCACCGGTTACAAATTGGCGTTACTACGATAATATTTATACCGAACGTTTTATGCGCAAGCCTCAAAATAATGCCTCCGGTTATGATGATAATTCGCCCATCAATTTTGTTGAGAATTTGGAAGATCCTTTACTCATTGTCCACGGCACCGCAGACGACAATGTGCATCTTCAGAATACAAAAGAATTTACAGAAGCAATGGTTCAAGCCGGAAAGCAATTTCGTATGCACGAATACACCAACCGAAATCACAGTATATACGGCGGACAAACTCGTCATCATTTGTATTCTATGATGTTGGAATTTTGGAGAGATAATTTGCTGAAGTAGTTTTCCTTACTCATCTAATAAGGTAAGATATATTATTAAAACTTTTGGAGGTTGAGCGTAGTCGAAACCGTTGCTGTTAAAAACAAACCCGATTCAGAGGCTTGTTTTGCAAACAACATATTCAATCTACAAAAGATAATTTTTTCATAATTAATTTGTGTTGATAGTAGTTTTCCTTACTCACCTAATAAGGAATGAATTGTAAAATTATTTGATACGGTGACTTCGGGTTGCCGTATCAATTTTTTATAAGGAACGAATACGAAATAAATTATGATAGGCAGGCGAGCTTATTTTGTTCTTGATTTGCTTTACAAAATTTGTGAATAGCAACGATTTAAGTTTTTTTTAAAGTGAATAGAGGGCAAAAGAAGGAGCATAACCGTTAGGCAACATAAAAAAACACGCAAAATAACATAGAAATTCAGAAAAAATACTTACCTTTGACGTTAGTAACGTGAAAAGATATGATTTTATCATTTGGTTCAAAAGAAACTGAAAAGATTTGGAATGGAATTCGTGTAAAAAAAATGCCGATTGAAGTCCAAAGAGTCGAACGCAGAAAATTAAGAATGCTGAATAACTCGCAAGATATTACCGATTTGAGAATTCCACCTTCCAACAAACTTGAAAAGTTAACAGGTAAACTGAAACAGTATTATAGTATCAGAATAAATAAACAATGGAGAATAATATTTATTTTGGAAAAAGGGAATTTAAGCGAAGTGGAAATAATTGATTATCATTAAACAGAAAATTATGGAAAAATTAGCGAACATACATCCCGGTGAAATTCTATATTTTGAATTTCTTGAACCTTTAGAAATTACAGCATATCGAATTTCTAAAGATTTAAAAATACCACAAACTCGAATTTCAAAGATAATAAAAGGAAATCGTAGAATTACAGCGGATACTGCATTGCGATTAAGCAAGTATTTTGGGAATTCAGCAAAATTTTGGCTTGGAATTCAAGACGATTATGATATCGAAGTCGAAAGAGAATCTAAAGAAAATGAATTAAAAAAAATTAAACGATTTGAAAATAAAAACGTTGCCTAACATTGTGTAAAAGCAACGGATAGTAAGTCGTTTCAAATCAAATATATTACTAAATGTGAGCATTAGAAAGTGTAAGAACATTTGTCGAAAATTGTTGTCAATACTTTTACTCTGACCATTATAAGTTTATTTTGTTTTCGTTCCTAAACAGTTAATTTTTTTAGGATTCCCTAAATCTCACCAATTTTATAGTTGTGAGACAACGGTGATGATGCCGGTTTAAGACTCATCGCTTTATTTAAACTTTTTCTTTCTTCCTAAAATTATGGAAGTAATTGAGGGCGACAAAAAAGCCAAAAGTTGCCAATATTCGGCATTTCTTTTTTGTTTTTTAGCTGTTTTTCTAATCCACGGGATAAATAACAGTCGAGAAAATAGGATGTAGGCTATCAGAAGTTGAATAGTTAAAGGATGATTTACGGCAAATAATATCCAACCGACAGATAATAAGAGTAGTAAAAACCCGGCAACCGAAATCTCAGTGTCTTCCTGATAACTTTTATCATATATATCTTTAGGAAAAGCAGGAGGTGACAAATTTACTGAAGTAGACAATTCATCAACCTTGCCGGCCTCTGTCCATGATGTCATTCCCTTAGTCCAAACCAATGTTGATGCACGTATATCCTGACTAACAAGTTGCTCTTTTGTAACAGGTCCCACTTTGTTATCATCTTTCTTGTAGAAGTATTGCGTCATAGTGTAAGAAATTTTAGGGGTATTTTAAAAATGAATCACAAAAATTGTACCTGATTTAATAGCCGGTTGTTTTTTATTAGAATTAATTAGTTTCAGACTTCGTCTGTTTTAATATAAAAAAATGGACATTGTGTATAATTGTAAGTGCCTGAATGCCTGATAAAACAGATTCACAGCTATTACTATCTATCTTATTATCAGTCGTTTGGGTTCTCTCCAAATAATGCCTGTGCCCAATTATATCGCAAAATCATATAGCAACCTTTATATTAAAGGAGTTCAGCTATTTAAAATATTAAAACAGACGAAGTCTGAGTTTTATCTAAATTTTTAATAATTTAACATGTCACGCAGTAATTTATTGATTAATTTTATTATTTAGCGGAATAGTAAATTTTGAAATTGTAGATTATGAAAAAAATTGGTAATAATTTTGGGGGGTTAATATTTTCTCTGTTTTTATTTTCCGTATCTTGCGGACAAAATAATGTTCAGACAAATATTAAAAATAACCATATGAAATACAATAAGTTGACAAGTCAAGAGAAATTTGTAATACTCAACAAAGGCACGGAAGCCCCAAATACCGGAATATATAACCATTACAATAAAGACGGCGTTTATTTGTGCAAACAATGTGATGCCCCGCTCTATAAGTCCGACGATAAATTTGAAGGAGGATGCGGCTGGCCAAGTTTTGATGATGAAATTGAAGGAGCCGTTGAACGAAAAACTGATGCCGACGGAAGGCGTATCGAAATACTGTGTGCAAACTGCGGCGGACATTTAGGTCATGTTTTTAAAGGCGAAGGCTATACCGACAAAAATATTCGACATTGTGTCAATTCCGTCTCTCTGAATTTTCAACCGATTGCAACTAA
>JAYEIA010000152.1:0-10252 GCA_034659855.1 Bacteroidota bacterium | reverse complement strand
TCGAGCTGCTTGAATTTTGGAATTAATATTGTTTCCTTTATCTGTAAAGAAAATCCAAACGGAATAGTTTTCCGTATCCGATTTTTGTGTTAATGCTGCGAGTCGGTCAGAAATTACATCTTGTTTCTGAGCTTTGGATAGACTAAAGAAAGCCATTGATGCAATTATTAATACCAGTAGTTTTGTTTTCATACGTAATTATTATTTATTTTTGTTTTATGAGTCCGGTATAAAAGTATGTTTTTATTTTAGTAAAATAAGTTATGTGCTTAATTATCAGAGTTTTATAAATTATTTTGCAATTAACTTAAAACTCTTATTTTTAGCACTTTAACTTTATAAACTTTCAACTTTAAAACTTTTAAACAGAACTCTTTTTATGCTTATTACTCTAATGACGAAAATATTTCATTTCGTTGCATAGTAATTATTGTTTTATGTTGATGAATCCATGCCCCATGAACCTTGAATAGGCTAATCTGCGGACAACAATTTTTCTGCAGTGGCAATACGTTCAGGGGTTCCCATATCAATTACCTTTTCGTTGCAGATGTAGGCTGAAATATCCTTTGTTTTTGCTATTTTCAGATATTCCGGAATAATAGAGTATTTGCTTAGGGGCGGGAGGAGTTTAAATATTTCGGAACTCACGAAATGCACCCCGCTAAACGCCATAGGACTGTATGTATTGGCATGGCGTGAAATTATTTCTTTTTTTTCGGGAATATTTCTCCATCCGCAAAGGCTTTTTTCCTTATTGAAGAGCAATTTTCGAGTGGAATCTCTTTTCTGAACAGCAAGGGTGGCAACAGCTTGGCTTTTGTAGTGTTCCTCAGCCATGTCCTCAAAGTCAATGGTTGTTAAAATATCAACATTGTGAATTAAGAAATTAGCTTCATTTTTGAAAAAGGGTTCAGCCTTCTTAAGACCTCCTCCGGTATCCAGCAGGAGCTCTCTCTCATCAGAAATTTGTATTGTACAGTTGAAATTATTTTGTTGTTCAAGAAATGCAATAATTTGGTCGGCAAAGTGGTGTACGTTTATTACAAAGTCGGTAATTCCTTGTTTTTTCAATCTTGAAATCAACAATTGTAACATCGGTATTCCGTTGACTTTGACCAAGGCTTTAGGCTTTTCATTGGTTAATGCTCCCAGCCTTGTCCCCAGTCCGGCGGCAAAAATAAATGCTTTCATAGACTAAAAGTTTTGTTCGTGGTGGAAAATCTCTGTTTGTACCATGAATTCGGCGGAAATTTTTTTGTACAACTCGTCGGCCAGATATACCGAGCGGTGTTGTCCGCCGGTACATCCGAAACTAATATTCAGATTTGTAAATTGCCTTTGGCTGTAATTAATAATTGCCGGCTTTATCATTTCAAAACATTGATTGGCAAATTCGTCAGCTTTGGAGTTATGTTTCAGAAAATCAATGACTTTAGAGTCTTTTCCGGTTAGTTTTTTGTAGTGTTTGTAGCGTCCGGGATTGTGTAAAAATCGGCAATCAAAAACAAAGCCTCCGCCATTTCCGGATTTGTCGTAGGGAATGGCTCTTTTGTATGAGAAACTTGAGATGGTAACTTTTAACTCCGCCTTTTTGCTTCGGTTTTTGAGAGCTTCAGATTTGGACAGACTTATTAAAACCTTTCGGAGTTCCGGAAATTCGCTCAAAAATGCAGCATCTTTCAGAAGGCTTGAAATATTTTCGACGGCCGGATTGATGCTGAGTAAAAAGTGCTTTTTGCCTTCAACAATTCCTCTGTAGCCATAAGCTCCCATGGCCTGTAATATACGGAGGATGATAAAATGTTTGTAATATTTGAGAAAGTCGGCTTTTGAGAGATTTGTGTGCGTTGTTACAAGTTCGGTATAGTATTCTGTAAGTTCAGCTCTTAGCTTATTGGATAGTTTAGCCTTGGCATCGTAAAGCAATGAGGCCAAATCATATTGTAAGGCGCCTTTTCTGCCTCCCTGATAATCGATAAAGCTTAAGTTGCCCTTGTTAAACATGATATTTCTTGACTGAAAATCTCTGAAAAGGAAATAGTCAGAATCGGCTTGTTGTATGAAGCGGTTGAATGCCGTGAAGTCAATCTCAAGCTTCTGCTCGTCAAAAGGAATATGAGCCGGTTTGAGAAACATGTATTTGAAATAATTCAGATCCCATGCTATGGATTGTTCATCAAAATTTGCTCTGGGGTAACAGGCCGAGAAGTCAATTTGTTCCACATTTTTTGTTTGCAAAAGAATCAGTTGATCAAGTACTCTTTTGTACACCGATAGCAGGTTGCTTTCAAAATTATCGGATTCTCCGGTTTTTCCAATATAAGCGTACAGGGTATCCTCGCCGAGATACTCTTGCAGGTAGGCATTTTGCTCATCAGAGACTGCAAATATTTTGGGTACCGCCAATGATTGCTTCAAAAAGTGCTCGGTGAGCATAAAAAATGCCTGATTCTCAGTTACATCAGAATTAAATGTTCCGATAACCGTTCGGTTTTTGGAGCTGATTTTAAAATAACTGCGCGAAGAGCCGGAAATAGGTAAACTATTAATTGATTCTATTTTCTCATTGTATCTTTTGGCGAATAAATTTGATAGTATATCTTTCTTTTGTATTGATTTTGACGCATTCATGAGGTCAGTTTAAAAAGTTATAAAGTTGAAAGTTTATAAAGTTAAAGTACTAAAAATAAGAGTTTTAAGTTAATTGTAAGGCGACTTATAAAATCTTGATAATTAAGTATATAGCTTGTTTTGCTAAAATAGAACATACTTTTTAGACCGGACGCATTCATTTTAGAGTAAATATTTATTAACGACGTTGATGAGATCTGCAGGCTTCATGGGTTTTGAAACAAAGGCATCAAAACCGGCGTTCAATACGCGTTCCTCGTCAGCTTGCAGAGCATGTGCGGTTTGTGCAATTACAATGGTTTCGGGAGATTTTTCTTTAATATATTTAATTATCTCAAAACCGTCAATATCAGGTAAGCGAATATCGAGCAGAACAATATCCGGATTGGTTTTGTTGAACAAATCTATTGCAATTTTTCCGTTTATAGCTTTTTCTGTTGTAATACCATTAATTTTTTTCAAGACTACCAGGATGTAATCCATATTGATGGCATCATCTTCTACGACTAATATTTTTGACGACATAATTTTTAGGTTTTATTAGGTAAGCTGATTTCAAACCGACTACCGGTTCCTATTTCAGAATTCACAGCAATTGAGCCATTCATTTTGGTTATTATTTCTTTGGACAGTGCCAGTCCCATTCCTATACCTCGGTGTAGGTTCGTTTCAGTTTGTTCGGCCTGTCTGAACTTATCAAAAATAAATTTTATTTGTTTCTCTGAAATTCCGATTCCTGAATCTTGCACATAAAGAAAAGTTTTAGATTTGCGAGAATATATTCCAATTTTAATAAATCCGCTGTCGGTAAATTTTACGGCATTATCAATAAGTTGTTCCATAACCTTGAGCAAGTACCCTTTATCACTATAAATATAATTCTCAAAAGATGAAAATTCATACAACAATTGAATATCTTTGTTGACATTCTTTATTCCGGATTTTCCGAATTTTATAAGTTCTTCCGAAAATTCAGAAATGTTAATTTTTTCACTTTTGAATGTAAATTTCTCGGATTGTAATTCAGATAGTTTTATAATTCCTTGAATAAGGTTAAGGAGGCTGTGACTTCCTTTAATTATACTTTCTTTGAAGCTGTCCAACTCTTCAGTAGTAAACTCTTCGCAATCAAATAATTGGGCAAAACCCAGAACGGCGTTTAAAGGGGTTCTGATTTCGTGAGACATATTTGCCAGGAAAGCCGATTTTAAACGCGTGCTCTCTTGAGCTTTTTCTTTGGCTTTTTTTAATTGGGCAAAGTTCTTTTTACTGTTTGAAATGTCCTCAGCAATTACAAACGTCTGTTGTTCTTTATTTGAATTGGTATTGAGCGGAACAAAATAGATTTTCATATAACTCTCTTTGCCCCAATAGGAATTGTATTTATATTCTTTTTGAAAAGGTTCTTGTTTTTCAAACGATTTTCTGAGGTTATCTGAGAAGCCGGTTTTTTGAAGTGGTTTGAAATCTAACAGATTAATTTCTTTTGTCTTTTCCGGAGAGTCAGAACCTAAGATTTTTAAAAATGCTTTATTTATTTCGGATATATCCCCGGAGTTGTTGCAAAGCAGTATTCCCAAAGGAGAGTCTTTAAACAGTTTCTCAAAACGATCGGTTGTTTTGGCCAATGCATTTTCTGCAGTGGTGCGCTTTGAAATGTTTCTTATAGCTGCAATATATCTCATACTGTCAATACGTGAGGAGTTCATTTCTATAGCAATGGGAGCTCCTGCTTTTGTTTTAATTTGCCGCTCATTAATGACATTTTCTCCGGCATCAAGCAAATCGAATCTTAACGGAACTTTATTTAATATACTTTTTGTAAATAATATTGAAATATGTTTATTAATAATATCATCATAATTGTAGCCGGTCAATTTTGTAAATGCCGTATTCATCCCAATTATTTTCCCTTTATTATTTCCTACCAAAATACCGTCAGCTATACTGTTGGCCAAACTTCTAAAGTTTATTTCGTTGGGCAGTTTCGTAAAGTGAGCGTCAGAAAACAATTTTGTTAATTGTACGGTAACTAAATTTCCTGATTTCATTTTTATCAAATGAGCCGATACATTTTCTTCTGCCTTAAGAGACAGTCCGAATACGACATTTGGGTTACTTTCCGACAGTAAGCTCAATCTTTTACGGAAAAGCTTGATGTCAGGTTCGGAGATGAGTTGTTCTATAGATGTATTCTCGTTTATCTCATTCTGCACAAATAATTCATAATTTCCTCCGTAATCTTTAATCAGGAGCGATTGGGGCTCAATAATGAAAACAGAACTTTCTTGCTTGTTTTTAATTTCAAGCAAAGCGTCTTGAAGGTCACTTATTTGAGATCTTAAGTCAGAAAATTTATTATGTTGCGGTTTCTTTGTCAACTTCTCAATTTTATATTACGGTTTGAACTTTACACAAAGGTAATTATAATTTATTGAAAAAAATAAACAAGCCTTGCCGGTCGGCAAGACTTGTAAAATTCCTTTAATTCGTATTTGTTGAAAAGTATTTATTAAATCTGAGGTCCTGCTTTTACAAGTTTTTCTGCTTCAGGGTGATCAGTAAAGAAATCAAAATTAGCAATAAATTTATTGGCTAAAATACCGGCCTGTTTTTTCCAGTCTTTGGGGTTTTTCCATAAAGCTTTCGGATTTAATAAATTATCATTAACTCCGGGAAGAGATTTAGGGACAGCTAAATTAAAAATTTCCAAGTTTTCGAACTCAGCATTTTCAATAGAACCGTCGAGTATAGAGTCAATGATTGCTCTGGTTTCTTTTAGAGCGATTCTTTTACCTGTACCGTAGGCACCACCAATCCAACCGGTATTTACTAAATAAGCATTGGCATTATTCATTTCCATTTTCCGAATAAGTTCTTCGGCATATTTTGTGGGGTCAAGCAATAAAAATGCAGCTCCGAAACATGCAGAGAATGACGGTATAGGTTCTTTTATACCACGTTCAGTTCCTGCTACTTTTGCTGTGTAACCGCTTATAAAATGATATTTAGTTTGATCCGGGGTAAGCTTAGCTACTGGAGGTAATACTCCGAAAGCATCGGCTGTAAGGAAAATTACATTTTTAGCATGTCCTGCTTTTGATACAGGTTTTACAATATTATCAATGTGATAAATAGGGTAGGAAACTCTTGTGTTTTGAGTTTTTGAAACATCAGAATAGTCAATTTTCCCTGTTTTTTTATCAAATACAATGTTTTCTAATAAAGCATCACGTTTAATGGCCTTATAAATATCGGGTTCTTTCTCGGGGTCAAGGTCAATGGTCTTTGCGTAACAACCGCCTTCGAAGTTGAAAATTCCGTCATCATCCCAGCCGTGTTCGTCGTCACCTATTAATGCACGATTTGGATCGGCCGAAAGAGTAGTTTTTCCTGTACCTGAAAGACCAAAGAAAATTGCAGTTTTTCCGTCATCTCCAACGTTTGCCGAGCAGTGCATTGCTGCAATATCTTTAAGAGGGAGGTAATAGTTCATAATTGAGAATATACCTTTTTTCATTTCACCGCCGTACCATGATCCGCCTATTACTGCTTCTTGTTTTTTAAGATTAAAAACAGCATAAACTTCACTGTGTAAACCTCTTTCTTTCCAATGAGGAAAACTTGTTTTTGATGCGTTATATACTGTGAAGTCAGGTTCAAAGTTTTCTACATCTTCGTCGGCAGGTCTCACAAACATGTTCTTTACAAAGTGTGCTTGCCATGCTACTTCCGTAACAAATCTGACTTTAATTCCGGTATCTTCATTTGCTCCTGCATAGCCGTCAGTTACATACAAATCTTTGCCTGAAAGTTGTTTTACTGAATGTTCTTTGAGTTCTTCCCAAAGTTCTTCCGATATTGGTTTATTATCAGAAGCGGGACGGTTTTCATTTCTCCACCAAATATTTTTTTCGCTGGTTTCTTCTTTAACAATGAATTTGTCTTTAGGCGAACGGCCTGTGAATTCACCTGTATCAACAGTTACAGCTCCTGTATCGGTTAAGTAACCTTTTTCAAAACCTTCTAAATTAGGGTTTGTTTCATGCTCATAAAGTTTTTCATAAGATAAATTATGAAAAATCTCTTGCGAATCTTTTATTCCGCCTTTGTTGAGTGCGTCTTTTACTTTTTTCATTATTATATAGAATTGATATGTTATACGGCATAAAGATAAGTAAAAAAGTTTATTCTAATTAATTGATATTTGAATATCGATAATAATTTTGCAATTGATTGTTTTATTTTTCCCAATATTATTGATAATAAATTTTTAAAAGGCAGATTATAAGGCTATTAACCGGACTTTACATATTATTTTATTTACATATGTTGTTTAATACATGAAATATTTTGTTTTTTTCAATAAAATATGGAATTTACTAATGAAAACCTTAACTTTAATGTAGGACAAAGTTCAATTGGGAAAAATAATCTATAGAATGATCGGAAAAGAGGATTTAAAAAAAATATACGATTTAATTTCGGAGTTAATTGATATAAGCGAGCAAGAGTGGTCGTTTTATTCAAATCGGTTTAAAAAAAGGGAGGTAAAAAAGAATGAGATTATTCTGAATGCCGGCTCTGTATGTCGGTATGCTTTCTTTGTGAATACCGGACTTTTGCGAATTTTTTACTCAGATAACGACGGTTCCGAAAAAACGTTTCATTTTGCTATGGAAAATACTTTTGCCACAGATTATGAAAGTTTATTGAAGAGAACTCCGGCCGACTATTCTATACAAGCTCAAGAAGATTCGGTTCTAATATTAATGTCGCTTGATATGCTTGAGAGCGGATATAAAGAGCTACAACAAGGCGAAAAACTGGGCAGACGGCTTGCGGAAGATTACTTTTTTTTGATGAGTGATAAAATTAAATCAATATATACTCAAAGCCCGCATGAACGTTACGATAATATGAATAAAAAATACCCCGGAATTTTGCAAAGAGTACCTCAGCATTTTATTGCTTCCTACCTGAATATAAGTCCGGTACATTTAAGCCGACTTAAAAATTCGTAATTATTTATTAATCATTCAATCTGTTAACATATGTTATTGTTTGGATAGTAATGATACCGTAATTTTGTGTTATTATTAATTTGACAGAAACAAGATGAAAAATTTAACACAAAAAATAGTATTGATAACGGGCGGAGCGGCAGGAATAGGCCGAATAATGTCTCGTTTAATGTTAGAGCGAAAAGCTAAGGTAATCATTTGGGATATTAATCAGAAAGCCATTGATGAAACTTGTTCTGAGTTTTCTCAAACAGGAAATATTTGGGGATACAGAGTTGATGTTTCAGATTATGAGCAGGTAAAGGCAGCGGCAGCACTTGTAAAGGAAAAATACGGAGCTGTGGATGTGCTGATAAATAATGCCGGAATTGTTACCGGTAAATATTTTCACGAATATACCACGGAGGATATTACAAGAACTATGGATATCAATGCCAATGCTCCGATGCTGGTTACCAAAGAATTTTTACCGGAAATGATGAAGCAAAATTCGGGTCACATTTGTAATATTGCATCATCGGCCGGGTTAATAGCAAATCCTAAAATGTCGGTATATGCGGCAAGCAAATGGTCGGCTATTGGTTGGTCCGACAGTTTACGATTGGAAATGAAACAGTTAAAGAAAAATATAAAGGTGACAACCATTATGCCGTATTATATAAATACAGGAATGTTTGACGGTGTAAAATCTAAAATTCCTATATTAGAACCTGAAAAAACTGCTCGGAAAATTATCCGAGGAATAGAAAAAAATAAAAAGATGATAACACTTCCCGGTTATATATATAACTTTACCAGATTGGGACAAGCCATTATGCCCTTGAATATGTTTGACTGGTTTGCCGGTAAAGTTTTGGGTATTTATAAAACAATGGAACATTTTACGGGGCATAAGAAAACTATTGAACAATTAGGAACAAAAAAAACAATATAATGAAAAATACATCGAAAGAATTTATAGTAAAACATATTGAGAGTCAACGCAAGTTTTTTGCAACCAATAAAACTAAAGATATTGGCTACAGAATAGAGCAGTTGCGAAAACTGAAAAATGTTATAAAAAGTAGGCAAAAGAATATTGAGGACGCTTTATGGAAAGATTTGCATAAGTCGCCGGAAGAAAGTTATTTGACCGAAATAAGTGTTGTTACTCAGGAAATTGATAATCACATAAAACATCTCAGGCGTTGGGCAAGACCCAAAAGAGTGGCGACTCCTATACATTTGCTGCCATCAAAGAGCAGAATATATTATGAGCCGCTTGGAGTTTCTCTTATCGTTGCTCCGTGGAATTATCCGTTTCATTTATTGATAAATACTTTGATAGGCTCAATATCTGCCGGAGGATGCAGCATCCTGAAGCCTTCGCCATATACACCGACGGTGGCCAAAGAAATGGAAGATATGATTGCAGAAACTTTTGAGCCGGACTATATTACAGTGACTCAGGGTGGTAGAGAAGTTAATCAGATACTTTTTAAACAACGATTTGATATAATTTTCTTGACAGGAAGTCCTTATTTGGGGAAAATTGTGATGAAAGCTGCCGCTGAAAATCTGACTCCCGTGGTATTGGAATTGGGTGGTAAAAGCCCGTGTATTGTTGATGCCGATGCGAATATTGATGTTGCAGCAAAGCGTATTGCCTGGGGCAAACTCATTAATGCCGGGCAAACTTGTATTGCTCCCGACTATGTTTTTGCTCATAAATCCATTAAAAATGAATTGCTTGATAAAATAGAGCGCAGTATAAAAGAAATGTACGGCGAAAATATTAAAGAAAGCCGGTTTTATCCGAGAATTGTTAATCAGGCCAATGTGTCTCGTTTGGAATTATTAATGGACGAAGGCAAAATTCATTCAGGCGGGGAGACTGATGAAAAGAACAGATATGTGGCTCCCACAATTATTGATAAGGTGAAGCCGGAGCATAAAATCATGCAACAAGAAATATTCGGGCCCTTATTACCTGTTCTTTCTTTTGAGGATATTGATGAGCCGGTCAGTTATGTTAATAATAATGAAAAGCCGTTGGCATTTTATTATTTCGGCAAAAATAAGAAAGCCAAAGAGGTTCTGCAAAAATCAACATCCGGTGGGGCATGTATCAATGATACCATTATGCATATTGCCAATCATAAATTGCCTTTCGGCGGCGTGGGAAATAGTGGTTTAGGGAAATATCACGGAAAGCAAAGTTTCTTAGCATTCAGCAATCAACGGTCTGTGGTGATTACTCCAACATGGATTGATCTCCCGTTGCGGTATGTGCCGTTTAAGCATTTTAAGTGGATTAAGAAAATTTTGTAATTTTTTTGAAGAGCTGCGTCATGGGATGCTTATTTCTAAGGCGTGGCTCTAATATAAGTAATGATACAATTATTTAATGGTATAATGGTGGGCTATAGTTTAGAATAGAGGTGCTATTTTGAATATGATGATTATAAGGCTTTTACGAGACAATTTTCGAATTTTGGAGGTTGAGCATGTTGTTTGCAAAACAAGCTTCGAAACCGGTTTCGGGGTCTGTTTTGCAAACAATATGCTCAACCTCCGGAAAAACAACGTCATTTTAAACTATAGTCAAAATTAAC
>JAYEIA010000151.1:0-2058 GCA_034659855.1 Bacteroidota bacterium | reverse complement strand
CGGTTATTTTATATTTATCTGATACTGTTTACTTATTTTTACAGTATTATTCTTCACGCTACAAAGTTAATATTTTTTTCATGCTGCCGGTATTAGACGCACGCGTTACAAACGCGCGCTAGCCGGGAGTTACAAACGCACGCTAGCCGGGTTTCTCGCCGAACTAAACAAATAATCTTCGGGGTTTTCTACTACTAAATCTTTTGCAGGGTTTTGATGAATGTTATTTAATTTTTTGCAAAAGAACTTATTGCCGTATACTTAGTCGCACGCGTTGCAAACGCGCACGAGCAGGGGAAATTTTCAATTTCTCTTTTGGCTTGAAAAATAATTATTTATTCCTCATTAAAAAAAGTTGCATTTATTGGTTGAATCTAAGAAATAATTAAGTAAATTTGCCGCAAACAGAAATAAAATAAATGGTTTCTTCCAATGAAACATTTCTATTACTAAAAGTAACTCGTGTGTTACTACATTCTATACTTTCCCGAAATTTCGGAGAATATTCTGTTGCCATATAATTTTTTTATTTACAGAAATTATATTTAGGCCTTGCTGAAAAGCATTTATGACATGTTTCTCTATAATATACATCACATAAACTTATAGAAAGTGCAATGGTTTTTAATAAAATAAAACCTTTGCATTTCTAACATAGATATTAGAATTTTTCTGCTGTTCAGAAGCTCATAACTTTTGCAATTTGTTCAATAAAATTTCAAATAAAAAATTATTATATCAATATGCCTTCAGCACAATTAATTTACATATTTAAAATTCATATAATGAAAAACATACTAATAACATTATTATTACTAAGCTCGGGACTTATTAATGCTCAAAGTCCTATAAGTACAAGTACGCAATCAACAGCTACAGAAAGAAATAACGCAAGGCTTATTGCAGAAGACAACAATGGAGGCTTGCATGTAACATTCTATGACAATGGAATTTACTACTCTTTTTCTGATGATAACGGAACAAGCTGGACAAACGCAATTCTAATTGACGAAACAGGGCGAAACCCCTCTTTAGCAATTGATAACAACAATATTTTACATATAGCTTATAAACTTGGCGGCATAAATGCGTATGACATTGTTCACAGAACATATAATGACGGAACGTGGAGCGAATTGGACTATATTTATTGCGATGAAGCATTTATTGCCCCGGTTTCACGCCCTGTAATTGCAGTTGATTCCGAAAACAATTTACATTGTGTATTCCAAAAAGCAGGCTATACCGCTGTACCAAATTCCGAAATATGGTATAATAAATTTACAATAGGAACAGGTTGGGAAACTCCTGAGAATATTAGTAATTCTTATGGAGCATCTGAATACCCTACTCTCACAATTGATAATAACGATAATATTTATGCTTTTTGGAAAGACTCCGGCGAAGATATTGGCAACGACAAAATGGTTCTTTTCAGGAAATATACAGTTGGAACAGGATGGGATACAGATTATACAAACATAAGCAACACAACAGGAAACGGAAGTTACGCAACGATGGATCCGAGTGTTGTTACTGACATAAACGGAAACATTCATCTTGTATGGAAAGATTCAGAACCGGGTAACCGTGAAATTTTATACAAAAAATGTACCGGCGGAGTTTGGGATACAGAATATTTTAACATCAGTAATACTGATGAAGCCTCTGCACATCCCTCTATATCAACGGATTGTTTTGGAAATTTACATGTTTTTTGGGCAGAAAAAATTGGCGGAATATATTACGAAATCGCATATAAAAAATACGATTCAGAACTTGAGACTTGGTCTGAATTAACAAATATCAGCAATACGGCAAGCGTTGAATCCGAACATCCGAATACGCCGGCAAATATCAACAATTCTGTATCAGTTATTTGGACAGAAGGTGATAATTCTCCTTTTTCAGTATTGTATTACGGAGAATTATTGCCTGTAAATATTAATGAAAATAACAGCGGTTTTTTGATTAATATTTACCCAAACCCAACAACCGGAATTTTTACTATTAAAAACCTTAAAGCGTCTGAAAGACCTTTAAACGTTGAAATAACAA
>JAYEIA010000150.1:0-32840 GCA_034659855.1 Bacteroidota bacterium | reverse complement strand
TTTTGCGATATTTTTATTTTTTTTAATTCGCTGATACAGTGGCATCACCAAATTTAAAAAAATAAAAATCTCATCAAAAAAAACTCATTTCGTAAAATTCGTCTATTTCCGTTCAGACACTAAGTAATGGCAGGGAAGGTGCGTAATATAAAGGTTTATAGTCCGCTCAAACTGCGTAGAATTTAAGAATAGTGAGCTAAAGTTTAAAATGACGTTGCTTTTCCGGAGGTTGAGCACGTTGTTTGCAAAACAAGCCCCGAAACCGGTTTCGACTTCGCTCAACCTCCGGGAATTTGAAAATTATCTTGTAAAAGCCTTATAATCACCATATTCAAAATAGCACCTCTATTTTAAACTATGACCGAATAGTGGT
This sequence comes from Bacteroidota bacterium, assembly GCA_034659855.1. Taxonomy (GTDB): domain Bacteria; phylum Bacteroidota; class Bacteroidia; order Bacteroidales; family JAADGE01; genus JAYEIA01. The sequence continues at coordinate 32,467 of JAYEIA010000150.1, read as the reverse complement.
ATGAACACTTGACAGATAACTTATTCCATTATCTTATTCAGCTTATCCGAGGTTGGATCAATGTCTTTCAAAATATTATACACTTTCTTTTTCTCAGGAATAGTTGCTTCCGAATACACTTTTACTATTTCGTCTTCTTTTGTGGTGAGTAATATTTTCAATAAGTAAGAATCGGGGTCGTTATTATGCGTTCTTTCCAGGAGTCTCACAGCTTTTGTTATTTCGGCTCTGCCACGCATGGCATCGCCGCTCATAACGTCTAAACCCAATCGGTGATAACTGTAGTAAAACCGACGAAGGGGTGCATTGTCATTGTCCAGAAAGCTTTCTGCCAAATAGTACCGATTGGTTCTGTCGCTGCTTTCATAAGCCTTCCAGCCCGGAGAAGTTCCTGATTGTGCATTACTGACAATCTGCTGTGCTTTTGTAAAATACGGGGTTCCGCTCATCGTTCCGAAGGAGTCATAATCCAATCCAATGATTAGGTAGGCATAAAATGCCATTACAGAAGTGATGTTTGACAAATGAGTATTTTCATTAAACTCCAAGCGCTGCCCCTCGGTATATTCAAATTCAAAAAGATTGTCTTTTTCTTTATGATTAATTAAAACAGAATTATAATTGGTATTAAAAATTGGTCGAACCGCCTGCACCGTAATTGTACCGGTGTATTTATCAATACCGTCATATTTTGTCAGGTTAATCATTATTCGACATTCTATTCGCTCATTATTCGAAAACACATTATTTGTCCACTGACGATTATTCATAAACTCGTACAAGTCTTTCTGCAGCTCTTGAAACACTTGAATATTTGTACCCTGAATTTGACTGTGATTCACTTGAATATTACACAATAGTTCTTGTGCTTTGGACAAAAAAATGCTTAAGCTAAATAGTATAACTAAAATAAAAGTGCGCATAGGTCAATATTAAGTAATGATACAATTATTTAATGGTATAATGGTGCAATAATTCACTGATTATCAGTAAAATAACAATATTAAAATACGGGAAAATTTATATGTTACTACTTATATCTCCGGCAGCCGGTGTTCTGTCGAGCATGATATGTCGCACCAAGTTTTGTTCTTTTTCGTTTTTGATTCATAAAAAAAAGACTCACGTAGCTCGGCTGTGTTTACTCTTTTTTATTTCCCAAAAAGCAAAAAATAACTTCAACTTAACCAAAATTTCATACTTGACATGACACTAAGTGTAATATTCCGAAATTTTGTTTAGTATATCTTCAGCCACCTGTAGCTTTGATTTTAACTCAAATTCTTGTATTTTATTGTTACGATCCACTATGGTAACCTTATTTGTATCATGAGAAAATCCGGCTCCTTTGTCCTTTAATGAATTAAGAACAATAAAGTCGAAATTTTTCTTTTCAATCTTTCTTTTGGCATTTACCATTTCATTATCCGTTTCCAAAGCAAAACCAACAGTCAATATCCCCTCTTTTTTCTTGGCTGCCAAAGAGCCGGCAATATCAATCGTTGGCTCAAGAGTCATTGTTTTTTGATTGTCGGTCTTTTTTAATTTATTTTCGGCAACCACAGCCGGTTTATAGTCGGCAACTGCCGCCGCAAAAATCACAACATCAGACCTTTCAAACTGCTTGGTTGTTTCATGGTACATTTCTTCGGCCGTTTCAACATCCACCACATGTATCCCGGAATGTTTTGCTGTAAGAGCAACCGGTCCGCTGATTAAAGTAACCTCAGCTCCTCGTTGAGCAGCCGCTTCGGCCAAGGCATATCCCATTTTTCCGGACGAACGGTTTCCGATAAATCGAACGGGATCAATGGCTTCATAGGTAGGCCCTGCGGTTATTAATACGTTCTTTCCCGACAATTCTGTATGTACTGAAAAAAATGTATTTAATGTTTCAAAGATACGTTCGGGTTCGGCCATTCTACCTTCGCCGGATAAACCGCTGGCTAATTCTCCGGTGTCGGGTTCAATAAGCTTATCGCCGTGCTTGGTCAACACGTGCATACTTTCTTGCGTTGCCGGATGTTTATACATATCCAAGTCCATGGTCGGCGCCCAAAATACCGGGCATCTGGAGGATAAGTAAGTGGTTAATAATAAATTATCGGCAATGCCTGATGCCGCTTTTGCCATGGTATTGGCAGTAGCCGGTGCAATTACAAAAGCATCGGCACTCAATCCCAAATCTACATGGCTGTTCCATTCTCCGTTTTCGGGATTAAAGAACTCGGTGAGTACGGGCCTTTTCGACAAAGTGGCCATGGTCAGGGGTGTAACAAATTTTTTGGCAATATCAGTCATTAAAACTTGTACGGTAGCCCCGCTTTTGATCAATAATCTAACAAGAATAGCCGCTTTATAAGCAGCTATTCCTCCTGTAATTCCGACTATAATGTGTTTATTTTTCATAAACTCGTTTCTTGTTTAGGAACGAATACGAAATAAATTATGATAGTTAGGCGAAGTTATTTTGTTTCAGTTCCTTAAAACGATTCTTCATTCTGATTTTCAGGCCTACGAAAATATATTTCATCATTCAACATTTCTTCTTCGGCAATTAGAGTTGATTTGGGCAATCGCTCATAAAATTTTGATATTTCTATTTGCTCTCTGTTTTCAAATACCTCTTCCAAATTATCGGTATATGATGCAAATTCTTCCAATTTTCGGTTCAATTCTTCCTTAATATCAGAGCTGATTTGATCGGCACGTTTAGCCATAATTGCTATGGCTTCATATACATTACCCGTTTTGGCTTTGAAGTCTTCCAAATTTCTTGTAATTGTCGAATCAGGAGCTGTTGTCTTTTTATAATCCATATCTAAACTGATTTAATTTCTTTTAATTTTTCTGTAATTTTATCGTTGATCTTACTGGCTTCATTTCGAAATTCTGAATTCGGAAATTTTGCCGTAAAATTCTTATAAGCTGTTTTTGCAGCTTTATACCGTTCTTCTTGCTTTTTAACAACACTTTTTTCTGCATAAAGTAATGAAGCTTTCAATATTATAAACAAGGTTTTTTCTTCATATTTTGTATCCGGGTACTTTTTTAATGTACTATTAAGTGCTACTATGGCAGCATTATACTGTTCTCTGTAAAAGTATAAACGTGCATTTTCAAAGGCTTTCTTTTCCAGTTTTGTTCTCAGTTCATCAATTATTGAATTACATTCTTCAACCTTTTCACTGTCCGGGTACTTTGATAAAAAGACACCGAATTCTTGCAATGCCGTATATGTATCTGTTTGGTCCAGAGAAGATTTAGGTGTATTCAAATAATAACAGTAGGCACTCATATACTGGGCGTCCTCTGCCTGTTTACTTTTCGGAAAAGCTTCCGTAAATTTTCTGTAATAATAACCGGCAAGGATATAATCTTTCACATGATAATACGAATCGGCAAATCGAAATAATATTTTTTCATAGCCGGCAGTATTTCTTTTCATCAAAATAATATCTTCAAACAAAGGTATAGCCTTGGCATACTTTCCGTCTTCATAATATTCATAAGCCGCATCCATTTTCACATCCGGATCCTTGCTCTTTTTTATTTTATGATATTTACATGCTCCCGTTCCCAACAAAAGGGTTATCAGCAGTATTGCCGAAATAAGTTGTTTAAATTTCATGCGACAAATTTATAACATAATTTTAATAATGAAAGTGTAATTTAAAGATAAATAGCCAATTCGTCTTTTTTTTGATTTTTTTAACTCTTTTTTAGAATCAAAAACAACTATAAATCAACCAACTACAATTCTATAACCTCTTCGTTTGATGAGTTTTCTGAATTGACCTTTTTCTTTACAATTAACTGTTTTCTACAATTTAAGCCGGTTGTAAGTTTACTAAAAAACTCTTCCGGACTGTATCCTGAGGGAAGAACCTGCTCAAACCCTTTATAATTCCAGATAAATTTAATGGTAAATGCCGGGTTTTTGATATCGAACGCCTTAATAAATAAAGTCAAAAACCTTAAAGAAGTAGAATTGATAAATTCGAGATCAAAAACAACCACCGTAACATTTTTCGGGTTAAGATTATATTTTTTTACGGTTTCAATTAAAGGAGAGTATATTTCAAGGGGATTTTCAGGCATAGACCTCCCCTCCAATTCAAAAATTCCCTTTTCATTATCCACTGAAATATACGGTGTTTCCAAAGTTTTCTCTGATATAATCATGTACTAATTTTCCTTTTTTAAGCTTATATTTAACGCTAATTGTAACCTTTTATTGTATCTTAAAAGAACTTTTCAACATGAATATTACCCGGATTCTTTTTCGTATGTTCAGAAAAGCCGGCAGGTTCGAGCAATTCGGTCATTGATTTAATCATAGCCGGGTTTCCGCACATGAAGATATGTGTGTTTTCGGCAGTTACTTCATAATCCAGTGCTTTTCCTACAGAGCCGTCTTTCCATATTTCTTCCACAAATTGTGTTTCTCCTACCCAGCGGCCTTTTTCTTTTTCGGGCTCTGTAATGGTCGGTATATATGAAAAATTATCAGCTATAGATTCCAATAATTGCAACTCAGAAGAATAACCCAAATCCCAAGAGTTTGAAGCTCCGTGAATAACAATCAATTTTCTGTTCTGCTTAAGTGCATCGGTTCTGAGCATACTCATATACGGAGCAACGCCGGTACCGGTTGCAATTAATACAACGTTCTTATCTTCAGGAACTTGATCCAATGTAAACATGCCTACGAAACGTTTACCCATTTCAACATGGTCTCCAACTTCCAAATTAAATATTCGAGGGGTAAGCGAACCGGCTCTTACCAAAGTAATATAAAATTCAACATACTGTTTTTCTTTTGACGAAGAGGCTATTGAATATGCCCTGCGAACTAATTTATCAGGATCTTGAGCTTTGAATTCCTCTGTGGCAGAAGCACAACGCTCGGTAGATCCGGGCAGAGCCAATGACACAAATTGTCCGGCTTCAAAATTAGGAAGTTCCCAGTCATTGGGAGCAACACGTATTATACGCATAGATTGCGATATTTGAATTATCTGGGTTACTGTTGAATTTAATTCTTTCATACGAAAACATTTTATGTTTTTTTATTCTTCTTCTTTTAAGTCAAAGACTTTTTTAATCTGTCGGTTGCTAAGTCGGTCAAAAAACTCCAAACAAGACTAAATACTACAAAATTTCAAAAATCTGCTCGGCATGTTCTTTCGTTTTTACTTTTTTGAAGACGTGCATTACCACACCGGCCTCATCAACTACAAAAGTCGTCCGATGAACACCAATTTTTATTTTACCGAACATTTTTTTCTCCCCCCACAACTCAAACGCCTTCAATACCTCTTTTTGCGTATCGGCAATTAAATTAAAGGGTAGTTCGTGCTTGTCAATAAACTTTGTATGAGATTTTTCGCTGTCGGGACTTACGCCGATAACTTCAAAACCGGCTTTTTGCAATTTTTTATAATTATCCCTTAGGTTCTTAGCCTCATTAGTGCATCCGGGAGTATTGTCTTTAGGATAAAAATACAAAACATATTTTTTCCCTTTCAAAGCCTCAGAACTAATTGTATTCCCGTTTTGATCAATCCCCGAAAACTCCGGAGCTTTATCTCCTGCTTTTATCGTAGTCATATGTTTTTCTTTAAAACTATTCAATACCTCCAAAGTATTTCATAAATTGAATGCGCTCTAAACTATCTGATTCATCCGCATTTTTAAAACTCATTTTTCCTCTGAAACTATCAATAGAATCAAAGTTTTTCTGTTCCATCCAGTCGGTCAAATCATTTAAAGATTTTGAAATTAAGCCTTCCCCATGTTTGTACAGTGCTGAAACCATTTGAATAACAGTTGCTCCGGCCAAGAGTTGCTTAATCACAGCCTCTCCGTTATGAATTCCGGTGGATGCGGCAATATCATTGTTCAGTACATCCGACAATAAAGCGACCCAACGAAGTGAAGATGATATTTCATCCGGTGAACTGTAAACATTTGACGAGGTCATTTTTAGCGTGTTGATATCAATATCGGGACTGTAATAACGATTAAACAAGGTGAATGAATCCACATTCTTAGTCCAGCAGAGTTGACGAATTAAGTTTGCCAAACCTGCCGAAAACCTTGACATTTTTAATGCTAACGGAAGATCTGTCCGTTTTGAAACGGCTTCTACAATATCAAAATATATTTTTTCATTCTCCTTTGATGTAGAATTTGCATTTGACGGTAATAAGGAGACATTTAATTCCAAGGCATCGGCGCCGGCTTTTTCCACTTCTTTGGTATAAGCTACCCAATTGTCTTTTGAGGTACTGTTTATACTTGCTATAACCGGAATATCCAAAGACGATTTTGCGTCGGAAATTAATTGTAAATAATTCTCCAAATCGGTATCTTTTGTATGCCTGCTGATATAATCATAGGCTTCGGTATGCCCAAAATCACTCTTTGAATAATTGTGAGCAGCATGCATATGCAACTGTTCCTCAAACAAGGATTTTAAAACTACGGCAGCAGCACCGTTATCTTCCAATCGCTTTAGTGAGTCAATATTTCCGGTTAAACCACAACTTCCGACAACAATCGGATTCTTGAGTTTAAGCCCCATGTACTTAACACTGATATCCATAAGTATTTATTAGTTTGGACATGTTTCATAAATGCAAATTTCTGCGTGATTTTAAAAGTTTTAAAGTCCTCATTTACAATAGATAAACTCCGGTTTTAAAATTCCAAAATACCTTAAACTTTACACTTATGAAACATGCCTTAATTTGACCGGTTATTTTAAAAGTCCAAAGTTACAAATAAGACTTTAATCAAAAAAAAGAAAGTCAAAATAATTGCTTTCGCAATCGCTCTGCCTTTCTGTATAAACTCTAACTACATTACTTGTTTTTTGCCAAATAATCAGCAACTCCTGTCGCTGTGGGAGACATTGCTTCCTCTCCTTGGCTCCAGTTCGCCGGGCAAACTTCACCGTGTTTTTCATGATATTGAAGTGCATCAACCATTCTTAATGCTTCCTCAATACTACGTCCCAAGGGCATATCATTAATAACCGAATGGCGAACAACACCTTCTTTATCTATCAAGAATAACCCTCTGTATGCTACGGGTGCTCCGCTGAATACTAATCCATTATCTTCGTCGTAATCATACTCACCGGCCAAAACGCCGTAGTTTGCCGAAATGGTTTTATCCAAATCAGCAACCAAAGGATATTTAACCCCTTTGATACCGCCGTTTTCTTGCTCTGTATTTAACCATGCCCGGTGTGAAAACTCTGAGTCTGTTGAACATCCGACAACTTTTACGCCTCTTTTGTCAAACTCATCCATTTTCTTCTGAAAAGCAATGATTTCTGTCGGACAAACAAAGGTAAAATCTTTGGGGTAAAAGAAAAAGATCACTTCGTTCTTTCCTTTATATTGCTCTAACGAAAATCCTTCGATAATTTCACTTCCGTTCAATACGGCATCTGCTTTAAATACAGGTGCTTTTTTTCCTATTAATGTTTCCATGTTAAAATTAAATTATTATTGTTACTAATTATTAAAAATTTATTAAATTATATGCTATTCTTTTGTGCTGCAAGCTTTACAAACTCCTTCTACATAAAGATGAACATTCTCTGCCTTAAATGAATGTTTGGAAATCATATCGATTTTTTTTTCTTGAAATAAAAAATCTGAAATCTCTCCGCAAATCTTACAATAGAAATGCCCGTGAGTTCCCGTGTTGTAGTCATACCTCACTTGGTTGCCGTCAATTTTTACTTCGGCTATAAGCCCTCCTTTTACAAACAAATTCAAGGTATTATATACCGTTGTCTTTGAAAGCGTTGTTATGTCTTCTCTCAAATCATTATATATCATGTCCGCTGTGGGGTGCTCTGTGTTAGCCTGCAGATAATCCATAATTTTAATTCGCTGATATGAAGGTCTGATTCCTGCACTCGAAATATATTTTGTTAATTCAAGATTTGAGCTCATAACAATTATTTCATTTTTATAATGATTACAAAATTAGAACAATTCCATAATAATACAAAATATTTTTCACATTTTTGATAAAAATAACTCTCACGGCTAGGTGTCAATACTTCGTTAAATTACGAACGGCGAAGCCCTCACCGTAGGTAATTACGAACTAAGCACGTAATAATCAATACTTTAACCCGCTTACGGCTTGCTTTATAAAGCATTGAATATCAGGTAATTATAAAAATTTAACGAACTATTGAGATGTAAAGAAATAATTTTAGTCTAATTGGGAAATTTAGGTCTTCATGACCGAAAAATATCGACAAAATAATCGAAACTACGCATCGGTATTTTTAACTGCGACAAGTGAAAAGGTTAAAGGCATCTCCGCATTATCATCTTCGGTTTTATATTTGCCCGGTAAAAACTCAACAACGCCGTCCATTATGTCAAAAGGTGTTGATTGGTACTCTGTAAATTTACTGATATCAAATCCGAGACCTAACAATAAAGAAAAAACATCTTTCAGAGGGGAATTTAAAAATACTCCGGGAAGAAATTCAGTTTCAGCTGAACATAATTCTGTTGTAACATTTGACTTGATTCTGTATTCATCACTAAAATATTGATAATCAACTTGAGAAAATAAGGTCTGAGACATTTTCATGAAAGGGTGTAATTCTGTGAGAACAAACTCTCCGCCGGGGGCCAATAAATTATAAATTGATTGAAAAAAATCGGGCATATCAGGAATCCAACTTAACGACCCGTAAGACGAAAATATTATATCATATTCTCCGGTTACATTCACCGATAAATCTTGAATATCGCTCAAAATAAATTCCGGTTCAACATCATACGATTTACAAATTTCTTTTGCCCACATTATTAACGGCTCAGAACATTCCACGGCAGTGACTTTGGCACCGGCTTTGGCGAACTCTATACTTTCGGTGCCAAGCAAAGATTGCAGGTGCAGTACTCGTTTACCTTTAAGGTCTCCAAAAAGACTATAATCTATACAATCAGCATTTTTGGTATTTATTGAGTGAATTTTACTATGACAAGGTCTTACCATTCTTAAATTACTTATCATCGTCGTGTTTATTTCATGTTGTTAACATACCGGGCAATCCATTTTTTTTAATGTAATATTTCTTCATATCCTAATCAACTCACTATATGAAAAAAAACAGATTACTTATTACTTAGTATTACGATAATCGTGGTAAAAGGTTTCAAATAGAACAGTTATTCATACTATATTTACATGATTTAGCAGTATCTTTACACGATAATAAATTACGGGTTAGACAATCCGGATAAGTTAAGTTTTAAAATGCACTCATTTTCACAGATTTCCCAATATCATCTCTGAGAAAAACTGTTTTTTCAAAACTTGGTCTATTTTTACAATCGGTAAATGATAATTGACGAATGGATATAAATTCAACTGCCAAACAAAAAATTATTTTCTCATTAACTGTTGATTGGGAAGGGGAACACTTCAAAGATATCAATGATTTAAAAGGAATGAGAAACCATATCGGAAATAATATTCCGATTACCCACTTTATTTCGGCATCTTATTTTACAAAAGAAATCTCCGATGCCAAAAATATTATTCAAAAACAAATTTATCCTCAAGATGAAGTGGCTGTACACATCCATCCCCACAGGCATTTAACAAAAGCCGCAGGAGTCCCGTTTATTGACACACCGGATTTTTTTGAACCTTATACTCCCGAAATTCGTTTTTTGATAAACCTACTGCCTAAGTCTTTGCAGCCCAAAAACAGCGGAAGGGGGGTCCCTATTTCTGCCTATAAATCAGAGGATATTCAGAAATTACTTTTACTGTCAAAACAAAAACTTCAAAAAATAGTAGCCCGCCGGCCAATTACCGGTTTCAGAGCCGGCGGTTGGATGTGTTCAGATACTGTTATTGAGGCACTTGAAAAAACCGATTTCAAATACGATTCTTCTGCCGTGCCTCCGGAAATTCTCTCGCAAGGGTACTCTATATATAAGGAGGGAAATAAAAGAGATGAACATAACGGCAGAAACGGAGTTTTTACGGAATACATGTTGGCTTTGTGGGGGCACAAACGCCAAATCGACTCAATTCTTGCCAATAAAAACATACAAACCGCTTGCCCCGACACCCACATCAAAAAAACAACTCAACCTTTCAAAGTCAACAGCCTGTTTGAAATGCCCAACAATGCCGGCATGTCGGATTATGCTTCTGCCGAACAAAGTATGATGTACGCAGTAGAAGAGGCTGTAAAAAAGCTACAATCCGGATACGACAAACCTCTATTTATCAACACAGGTTTTCATCAAGAGGGAGATATTAGGTACAAATTGCCGATTATTGAATTTTTTGATAAATTAAGCCCTGAATACAGAGAATTTATCGAATTTAAAACGGTAGAAGAAGCCCGGCAAACGGCAAATGACATCTATGGATAACTACCAAAAAAATTTAGGAGACTGTTAAAGTTGCAGTATTTCCCCTTTGGTATCAAATTTGAAACTATAAATCCGGATGTTTGATTATTAAAATGCAATTCAAACTCAATAGTAAGCCGGCAAAGGCATAAAATGAGTAAAACCTTAAAAAAATAAAATATGGCACTTTTTAAAAGTATGGATATTGACGAAAACAATGACAAAACGTCAGTAAAAAAGAATGAAGAAGTCATCAAGGAAAAATGTTTGATTATTGGTTCCGGACCGGCAGGTTATACGGCCGCAATATATGCGGCAAGAGCCAACCTAAGCCCAATCATTATACAAGGAATGGAAGCCGGCGGACAATTAACCACAACAACAGAAGTTGATAACTTTCCGGGATACCCGGAGGGAGTTACCGGTCCCGACATGATGGAAGACCTCAAGAAGCAAGCCGAACGATTCGACACTCGTGTGGAATGGGGTTTAGTTACATCCGTAGATTTTTCAAAACGACCATTTCTTGTTACTGTTGACGACAAGCAAGATTATGAAGCTGAAACAGTAATTATTGCTACCGGAGCAACCGCCAAATACTTATACCTTCAATCAGAACAAGAATTTAAAGGCTCGGGAGTCTCTGCCTGTGCCACTTGCGACGGATTCTTTTACAAAGACAAAAAAGTAGCCGTAGTGGGCGGCGGAGATACTGCTGCGGAAGAAGCTACTTACTTAGCCGGTATTGCCAAGAAGGTATTCTTAATTGTGAGAAAACCCTATATGCGTGCTTCAATAGCAATGCAGAAAAGAGTGGATAAAACAAAGAATATTGAAATCCTATATGAGCACAACACCAAAGAAGTTACAGGTGATGATGTGGTTACCGGAGCAACGCTCATAAAACGAATGGGAGAATCTGACGAGGAGGAAGTAAAAATCGAAATTGACGGGTTTTTCTTAGCCATTGGGCATACTCCAAATTCAAAAGTATTTGCTGATTATATTGATACCGATGGGAACGGATACATTGAAACCGTCCCGGGAACCTCAAAAACAAACGTTCCGGGTGTATTTGCCGCCGGCGACATTCAAGACACAACTTACCGACAAGCAGTTACTGCTGCCGGTTCAGGCTGTATGGCAGCTTTGGATGCTGAGCGATTTTTAGGCGAATAATATCTCGCATAGGTCAATAAAGAGTTCAGTTTAAAAAATTGTAAAGTTAAAGTACTAAAAATAAGAGTTTTAAGTTAATCGTAAAGTGATTTATAAAGCTCTGATAATTAAGCACATAACTTGTTTTACTAAAATAGAACATACGAGACCGGGCTCAATAAAAAAACTGCAATTCTCTTCGGAGTCTTGCAGTTTTTTTTTGATATAGTGCGGACAGGCCATATGAAAATGTTCAAAAACTCAGAACGAACCCGGTTTGTTGTTATGCACTAAAATTATCAATCCAATTTTCGTATGTTAAATTATTTATACGTTTGAAATGCTTTTCATTTCTCGTTAAAAGGGTCATTTCATTAGAAATTGCTGTTGCTCCTATCAATAAATCAAAATCATCAATAAGCGTGCCTTGTTTTCTTAATCCTGCTTTTTCTTTTGCATAAATACCAATACTCCCGGCAATTGGAATTACCTGTGATGCTTTTACAAATTTCTCAACAATTTTTCGGTTATATTCTACTTTCTGACTGTTTTCTGCACCAAATTTAAGTTCTGCAATTGTAATCTCTGAAATAAAAAGCCTTTGTTTACCTTCTGCTTGCAATTTTTCTTTTAGTCCGAACTTTCCGTTGATAAAAAAAATACACCTATCTGTATCAAGTAGATAATTTATCATAATTCAAGATTTTTATCTGTGAAATGACGTGATTTTCGGATTTCCTCAACTTGTTGTTCTGCTGATTTATCAGAGATAAATGCTCCAAAATAGTCAAAAAAGTCATCTGTTTCTGTTTCTTCTTTTTCGAGAAGTGAACTTGAAAGCCGGTTTATTAATTCTATTTTCGTTCTTCTATTCATATTTTTGAAAAACCAAGAATAATTTTGTATAAATGAATGTGACTGAATCATAATTTTGTATTTTTAACAAAGATTACACTTTTTATAATTGAGTTCAAATATTGTTTACTTGAAAAATGAGGTTCTATGTCGAATATAGAGGGTAATTGAATTTAACCTATAATGAGTGATTATGAACTTCGATAAGCACCAATCTTTTATTCACTAATTTTGAAATAATTTAATAAGGTGTTTATGAGGACTTCGCCGTTGAGCCAAAAGACATTACAAAAAACATCATGCACCTATTTGGTGCACTCAATTTTTTTGTAATGCTTTTGTTCTCAAAATATTGGCACTTCTCTTTATTCATAATCGCTCAATTTAGATTATTTCGTTACAAGCACTAAGCAATAACACCGGAACCGATAAGTTCATCCCCAATATAGAATGCCGCAAATTGCCCGGAGGTTATTCCCCGCTGTTTTTCATCGAAAATTAAATAGGCAGCGTTTGTTTTCATATGTAGTTTTGCTTTCTGCAAAGGCTGTCGATACCTGATACGAGCATCGGTTTCCAGAACCTCTCCGGTCTTTAACTCTAAATCCGGGCGTATCCAATGCAATTCTTCTTTGGAAATAAACAACCCTTTCCGGAACAAACCGGGATGTTTTTTGCCTTCTCCGATATATATTATATTATTTATAGTATCGGTTTCTATAACAAAAGGAGGCTGCTTCATTCCGCCAATCCCCAGTCCTTTTCGTTGGCCTATGGTAAAAAAGTGAGCCCCGTCATGCTCCCCTACTTTCTCCCCGTCCTCCGGCTTATAAATATACGGTCTGCTCTGATGTTTTAATAAATCAATTTCCGCATTGCCGGTCGGTTCAGAAACATTGTATTGAGGATGAGTTTCGGGTATTTTTATTATATCACCCGTTTGGGCTTTAAGTTGCTGTTGCAAGAATGTGGGTAAATCCACTTTCCCGACAAAGCAAATGCCTTGGGAATCTTTCTTTTTGGCATTAATTAATGAAATTTCATCAGCTATACGCCTGACTTCAGGTTTTTCAACATCGCCTATAGGGAACAAAGCCTTTTCCAGCTGGCTTTGAGACAACTGACACAAAAAATAAGATTGATCTTTATTATTATCACTTCCGGCTAACAGTCTATAATAAGTTTTATCGTTCGTTGTAATGGTTTCTTTTCTGCAATAATGGCCGGTTGCCACAAAATCGGCATTCAGTTCCATGGCTTTGTCCAAAAAAACGTCGAATTTTATTTCTCTGTTGCAAAGAACATCAGGATTTGGCGTGCGTCCTTTCTCATACTCCGAGAACATATAATCTACAACTTTTTTAGCATAAATCTCACTAAAATCAACTTTTTCAAATGGAATATCTAATTGTTTAGCTACCAATTCCGCTACTTTTTGATCCTCATCGTTTTCGCAACCGCCGGAGAGCAGTCCGGTAGTATCGTGCCAATTAATCATAAAAACGGCATGTACATCATACCCCTGTTCTCTTAAAACATAAGCAGCCACCGCAGAATCTACTCCACCCGATAAGCCGACAATTACTTTTTTAGTTTTCATCAATCTTTTTTAATTTGGTGCAAAATAACGGAAGTATAATTAGTTTACAAAATAATTCAACGATGCCTAAAATAATTCACCAAGGAAAAGTATCTGTTATATCATGGGCAGGCGATATTGATGAGGGAACACTCAAACAAGCAACTCGTTTGGCTGATTTATCTTTTGCATTCAAACATATAGCCTTAATGCCCGACTGCCATTCAGGATACGGCATGCCTATAGGCGGTGTTTTAGCAACAAAAAATATTGTGATTCCCAATGCCGTGGGTGTGGATATTGGTTGTGGCATGGTGGCCGTTAAAACATCATTAAAAGAACTCTCCCAAAAAAATTTGCACGGGATAATTAAAGAAATAAAAACTCGTATTCCGGTAGGTTTTAACAAACATGACTCACCAAAAGATGTAAGCCTGCTTCCTCAACTTGAAAAAAATTTACCCATCGCAAATCAAGAACTTGAAATTGCAAGATACCAAATTGGAACCCTTGGCGGAGGAAATCATTTCATAGAAATTCAAAAAGGTAACGACGGGCATATTTGGTTTATGATACACTCCGGCAGCCGACGATTAGGCTATCAAGTAGCAAAGCATTATAACAATGAAGCTGTAGAGCTAAACAAATACACAGACCCCTATGTGCCGAAGAATTATCAGTTGGCCTATTTGCCGACAGAATATCATCAAGCTAAAGATTACCTGCAAGAGATGCAATACTGTATAGATTATGCTTTTGCCAACAGAAAAGAAATGAGCCGACAAGTAAAAATTTCCATACAAAAATATATAAAAGCTGATTTTTTTCCGCCAATAAATATTGCACATAACTATGCTGCAAAAGAAAAACATTTCGAGGAAGAAGTTATAGTACATCGTAAGGGTGCTACAAGTGCAAGAAAAGGCGAAAAAGGAATAATACCGGGTTCGCAAGGCACTAAATCATACATCGTAGAAGGAAAAGGGAATCCGGAGAGTTTTATGAGTTGTTCGCACGGTGCCGGAAGAAAATTGAGCCGAACGGCAGCCAAAAAGAAACTTGACCTTAAGTCCGAAATCAAAAAAATGAATGAACGAGGAATTCTCCACGGAATAACTAAAAACAAGCATCTGGATGAAGCACCGAGTGCCTATAAAAATATTGATACTGTTATGAAAAATCAGGAAGATTTAGTTTCAATTCTTGTAGAGTTACAGCCCTTGGCGGTAATCAAAGGTTAAAACAATTGGCTTACAGCAAATATTTATTAAAAGGGTTTAATCGTCAAAAAAAATAAGCGATTATGAAATTTGAATTAAAACTAAATATTGACAAAGCAGAAGAAGAAATATCGTATCTTAATGATTTTATAAATGAACGTGATATTGACG
Organism: Bacteroidota bacterium; assembly: GCA_034659855.1. Lineage (GTDB taxonomy): Bacteria > Bacteroidota > Bacteroidia > Bacteroidales > JAADGE01 > JAYEIA01. Next base: position 17,063 of record JAYEIA010000150.1, on the reverse strand, counting down.
GATTAAAAACTGAAATTCCCGAACAAAAAGCAGAAGACTGCTCAATGGACAGTGCTTTACTCGTAAATGCTTTAAATTTGATGAGTCCGGTCTAAAAAGTATGTTTTATTTTAGTAAAACAAGTTATGTGCTTAATTATCAAGATTTTATAAATTATTTTACAATTAACTTAAAACTCTTATTTTTAGCACTTCAACTTTATAAACTTTCAACTTTATAACTTTTTAAGCTAAACTCACTAAATCTTATCAATTATGCAAACAAACGATAATTACATACAACAAATAAACGAAATTTTAAGCAAATTTAATCCGTATTTAATTTTACTTTTTGGTTCGTATGCCTACGGCACACCGGACGAAGATAGTGATATTGATATTTTGGTAGTAACACAAGATGATTTTATACCAAAAAACTTTGCGGAAAAAAGTAAAATATACCAAAAAATAAGTCGTGCTATAAGTTCGGTAAATGAAAAAGTAGCCATTGATTTAATTGTTCATACTTTACCAATGTATAAAAAATTTATAGAGATTGACAGTTCGTTTGCACACGAAATAATCACAAAAGGAAAAATAATATATGAAAGCAATAACACAAGAATGGCTTAATTTTGCCAAAACAGATATAATCGTAGCAAAAAATAGTTTGTCCGATGAATATATTACAAATGCCGTTGCTTTTCACGCACAACAAACAGTAGAAAAATGCTTTAAAGCAACAATAGAAGAAAACGACTTACGGCTAAAACGTATTCATAATTTGATAAAACTATACCAAATTGTAGAGCCATTAATTGATTTTTCAGTAGATAAGGAGAAACTCAGACAGATAGATGAAGTTTATACAACATCACGCTATCCGGGCGATTTAGGATTACTGCCAAATGGAAAACCAAGTAGTAAAGATGCCAAAGAAATGTATGAATTTGCAAAACAGATATACGATAATACAATAAAAATGTTTTCAAATACCTAAAGAAAAGATAACTAATGCACGTTATCGCTAATATATTTTGCAGACAGGAAAACAAAAAACAATCTTGGTACTTAAAAATTATTTATTTTCTTTGTGCTAAATGATATATAGGAGTAGTATTAATGAAACTATCCAACACAACAGAATATTCTTTACGAATCCTTGGCTTTATGGCTAAAGATTCTTCGCGAATGTATTCAGCTAAGTATTTGGTTAAAGCCCTTAATATATCGGACAAATATTTAAGACGGCTGATGACCAATTTATCAAAAGCCGGTTTTATTGAAAGTAAACAAGGCAGAACCGGTGGTTATGTTTTTTCAAGACCGACTGAAAACATTTATGTCATAGAAATTATCAATTCAATAGAAGGCACCGACTACTTTGACCAATGCGTGATGGGTTTTGAGGAATGCTCTGATGAAAATCCGTGTGCATTACATCTGAAGTGGACTTTGGTGAGAGATAATATGACAGAAATTTTCAAAACAACCTCACTCAAAGATATGGCAAATAAAGACATTGATAAGTTTTAATATTTTTTTATCTTAAAATAATACATTAAAGTAGAATTTTTATAAATTTAATAATAATAAATACTCAACATGAAAGAAACATTACTCGACAAATTTATGAGCCGAAAAGGATTAACTGCATCCTTTTGGACTATTACCATTCTTATGGTAACAGCTCTAATTTATTACACGGCAAACTTGCAAAAAGAAGTTCCTCCGTTACCGGAAACGGTCAAGTCTGTAAGCGGTGAAACACTTTACACCCACGATGACATTATTGAAGGTAAAGTATATTTCCAACAATTCGACCTTATGGACTGGGGTTCGTTGCTTGGTATGGGCGCATATATGGGACCCGACTTCTCAACTGAGTTCATGCACTACCGAGCAGAGTATTTGTATGATTTTTATGCACAAGAGATGTATAATAAATCATCAAAAGAACTAAGCGATATTGAAAGAGGGGCTGTTAAAGTAAGAGTTATAGAAGATGTTAAAAAGCAAACAACACTTCTTGAAAAAGGGACAGTTTATACAGATGCTTCAGCAGATGCTTATAAAAAGAACGTAATTTATTTAACAGATATGTTGGTAAACGGCGATAAAGAAAGAGCTTTTCCGGGTGGTGTAATTCGACCGGAAGAAGCAGTAAAGATAGCCGCATTTATAGATTGGTCTCAACTTGTAGCATCATCAATAAGACCGGGAACAGAAGGAACAACCGGCGAAAGAACATGGTCAAACAACTGGCCACCGGAGCCATTACTTGATCAAGGTGTTAGTTTCAATTCTCATAAAATATCACTCTATGAATTTTTAATTTTATGGATTCTTACTGTATTTGTAATATATCTTTCATATACATATCTTTATAAAAAAGAAAAAAATGAGAAGTTAGAGCCGGCAATGAAAATTACTAAACTTTTCCGTTCACAAAAAAAATTATTAAAATATATTCCGATTGTCGCTGCATTATTTTTTGTACAACTTGTTTTAGGTGCATATTTAGCACATTTATACGCAGATCCTACTCAGGATTTTGTTTTTTCTCAAAGCTTACTTCCATTTAATGTAATACGCTCAATACACACTCAGTTGGCAATACTTTGGGTTGCAGTAGGTTGGCTTGTAGGTGGTTTATTAATTGCACCTTGGGTTGCAAATACTGATCATAAATTTCCTTGGCTTGTTGATGTTTTATGGATTTCATTAGTAGTTGTTGCAGTTGGTAGTATGGTAGGTTTATACATGGGGGCAACCGGTCAAATGCGTGAAGTATGGTTTTGGTTAGGAAACGAAGGTCGTGAACTCCTGAATTTAGGACGACTTTGGGATATACTTCTTGTTGTAGCACTTGTATTTTGGTTCTTACTGGTATTTACACTTGTTCGTAAAGCAAAAACAAATAATCCTATTGTTAGTACAATTATATGGTCGGCTTTTGCAATAGCAACTTTATATATTGCAGGAATGATGCCTATTCATAAAATCGAACCAAACTTTACTGTTGATGATTTCTACCGTTGGTGGGTAATACACCTTTGGGTTGAATTAACATTTGAATTATTTGCAGCGGGTACTATTGCTTTCTTTACAGTATCTCTTGGTTTAATTTCGCAAAGAATGGCTGTTAAAGTTATGATGTTTGAATTATTCTTAATTATGATGGCCGGAACTCTTGGAGTTGGACACCACTACTGGTGGCAAGGTCTTGATGAGCATTGGATAGCGATAGGCGGAATATTCTCTGCATTAGAAACCCTTCCATTGGCTCTGTTAATTATAGAAGCAATGAAAAACAAGAGAGAAAAAATTCATGCGGGAGTAGACTTCAAGTTTTCAGCTCCGTTTATGTGGATTGCAGGTTCGGCAGTACTAAACTTTGTAGGTGCCGGTGTATTTGGTATGGTAATAAATACTCCTACAATTAGTTACTACTCGCACGGTACTTATTTAATTATGCCTCACGCACATATTGCATTACTTGGTGCATTTGGTTATATTTCAATAGCATTCTTATATATGACTGCTCGTGCAAATTCAATGGCAAAAGGTTTAGTCTGGAATGAAAAAACTACTAAATACGGCTTTTGGTTATTGACTATTGGTGTTTTAGTGTATGCTATACCTACATTTATTATTGGTATGGAACAAACACAAGCTGCAAGCGAGTTAGGCTATTACTATACAAGAACACGTGCAGCCCTCGCTGATTTAGGCGGTTGGATGTGGTTTAGAATACTTCCGGATTCAATGATGATTCTTGGTGGCGGTATTATTCTTTATGATCTTACACAAAAAACTTTCTTTGCCAAGGAAATAAAAGACGTACAAATAACTGAGTAACAATAGTTTAATTTCAATTAGGCGACTTATAATCATAAGTCGCCTTTTTTATCGAAGAAATATCCCAATATGTTGGGATTGCAAAGCAATTAGAAAATTCTACTTTTGCACAGTTTTATTAATTACACACAGAATACAATGATTGATTTTTTTAAAAAATATCACAAATGGCTGAGCATTGTATTGGCCTTCTTTATAGTCACTTTTGCCTTATCGGGTATTTTCCTGAATCATCGCCAAACATTCTCTTCCGTTGATATCAGCAGAAATATTTTACCCAAAGATTACCGCTACAACAATTGGAATAATGCCGGTGTAAAATCTACCTTGAAATTAAACAGCGATAGTATTCTGATATATGGAAATATTGGCATTTGGCTGACCGACAGTACATTTAATGAATTTTCAGATTTCAATCAAGGATTTCCGAAGGGCATAGATAACAGAAAAATCTGCAAACTATTCAAATCCAATACACAAGAAATTTTTGCAGGAACATATTTTGGATTGTATAAATTTGATTCAATTTCAAAATCGTGGATATATATTGAAATTCCTGCAACGCAGAAACGCATCACCGATATATTCCAAAAGCAAGACACAACACTAATCCTCACCCGCTCGCATCTGCTGAAGACAACAGATTACAAAGATTTTAAAATTCAGAAATTGCCGCCTCCCGAAAACTACGACAATAAAATTGGTCTGTTCAAAACCCTTTGGGTAATTCACAGCGGCGAAGTTTACGGACATATCGGTAAGTTGGTAGTTGATCTTGTCGCTCTTATATTTATCCTGTTAACGGTTACGGGAACCACCATTTTTATTAATAAATATATTCTGAAGAAAAATAAGAAACCACAGAAAAAGAAAAGAAAGTTAAAATTATCCAACCGCCGCAATTTAAAATGGCACAATAAAATAGGCTGGATTACTGCCATAATTCTTATTATAACAACGCTTACCGGAATATTTTTAAGACCGCCGCTTTTGGCAGCTATCGGCAACAGCCGGGTCAATAAAATTCCTTATACCGAATTGGCCACACCAAACCCTTGGTTTGATATACTGCGAAAAGTATTTTACGACAACGAAAATGAACGCTATATTTTGGCAACCATGAACGGCTTTTATTATTCGGACAATGATTTCAATTCCGAACTAAAGCGTTATAAGGTTCAACCACCGGCAAGTGTTATGGGAGTAAATGTTTTTAAAAAAACAGAAACAAATACTTACCTCATCGGTTCTTTTGAAGGCTTATTTTTATGGAATCCGGAAAACGGAGAAATATTTGACTACATCAAAAAAGAAAAATACATAGCGCCAAAGAAAAAAGGAAGGCCCATAGGCGATTATCTGATAACCGGCTATACCGACGATTTCGACAACAAAGAAATTTATTTTGATTATAATACAGGAGCCGCAGAAGTTAATAAGAACGGAACGTTTGTAAAATTTCCGAAAAACATTAAAGACAATGCTCCAATGTCACTTTGGAACTTGTCCTTGGAGTTTCATACCGCAAGAATTTACCAAACTATTATTGGCGATTTTTATATACTGATAGTGCCTTTGGTTGGTTTATCCATCCTATTCATCCAAATTTCAGGAGTTATAGTTTGGTATGTCAGATTTAGAAAAAATTCAAACGGTAAAGGACTGAAAAGTAAATTTTATAAAAACAATAACGCGTAGAACAATAATTTGTTCAGCAAAAAATTAACAGTACAATGAATAAAAAAAAATATAAAGTAAACGAAGAATGTATTTCATGCCGTGCTTGTGTAGAAGTAGCAGGGAACAATTTCAAAATGGGAGAATCCGGCTTAGCATATGTCGTAAAACAGCCGGAGAATGAAGATGAGCTTGAGCAATGCGAAGCGGCTCTTGATGTTTGCCCGGTTGCTGCTATTGAAAGAATAGAAGAAACTCCGAAGGAAGAAGAGGTTAAAGCAATAATAGCATCATCTAACGTAAAAGAAGTATTTGACGAACATCCGAAATTGAAAGATGTTCTTATTGAGCTTTCGCCAAAATTCAAAAAAATTCTTAACCCGGTTATGTACAGCACATTGGCAAGATTTGCAAGTTTCAATGATGCGGCAAAAGTTACTAAAATATCTATTTGTGAAATACTGCATCAATTGAACGGAGCATTGGGAACAACCGCTCAGCTTGAAAAAATAGCGCCGGATTGTATCAGGGAAGAAGAACAATCAGACATTACGCAGTACAGCCAAGAAATAAGTTGGGATGAACCGGCAGAACGTTATATTTACAATCATGACAGTATGCCCGAAATAATTAAAAAGGTTTCCGAATTGAATCCTCAGGAAGCTATCGTGTTAATATCTGTTGAAAAACCTTCCGAATTAGTACAATCGGCAAAAGGACTGGGTTTCAAATTAAATATTGAAGAAGGAAACGATTACAGAATTTCAATTTTTAATCCGGAAGAAGAATCCACGGAGGAACCCGAAGCAGACTGGAAGGATAATAAAAGTAAATTTGAAGAACTCGATGTGCGTTCTATGAAAACCGACCCTTTTGATGTAATTCTCAAAAAAGCTTATGAAGTAAAGGAAGGTTCAGGTTTTATGTTGGTACAACAGTTTGAGCCGATTCCTATTATCAATATGCTCTCTGAAATGGGCTACGAGCACGTAACAGAGCAAGCAGGTTCTGCCGAATTTAAGGTTTATTTTCACAAAACCCCGGTAGAAATTGATGAAAATGCTCCGAAAACAGAAAAAACCGATGTGGTAATACAATCGGCAACCCCCGTAGCTTATCCTGTGATTATGAAATTATTACAATCTGAAGTCATAAGAAAATCATTGAATATAAAAGAACTGAAAGTTTGGGAAGAAACTGAAAAGCATTTGGCATGGATTACAAACGGCAAAGCCGATATCAGTTTCTCGGCACTAATTACGGCTGCCAAACTCAAAAATTCGGATATAAAAATTCCCGGTCTTTTTGTTTGGGATAATTTTGTAATGCTTACAAGATATCATGCAAAAGGATTTGAGGATATTAAAGGTAAAGAAATTTATACTCCTTTATTTGATGAAGCACCGCCCGCAAAAATCACAAAATATCTTATAGAAGCAAGCGGACTGGATAGCAAAGATTTTAAATTTGTATACGGAAAACCATTTGGGCGACCCGAAAAAATATATGCTGATTTTGTCACAGGAAAAACAGATACAGCCATACTCAGAGAGCCTGAGGCAAGTTATGCAATTAAAATAATGCAAGACCGAGGAGAAGATATTTCCGTAATTTCATACAATAAAATATGGAATGATATAAATCCCGGTTTTGGGAGTTTTCCTAATGCCGGTATAGTTCTTAAAGGTGAATTTGCTCGAAAAAATCCGGAACTCACCAAGGTTTTCCTCAATGAACTCAAAAAAGCCATAGAATGGGTAAACGAAAACCGCAAAGATGCGGCAAATCTTTCATTTGATATGATGCGACAGCCGACAGACCGTGTGGAACTCTTCCTTAATCGTGTAAATTTCGAATATAAAAGTGGTGATGAACTTATCGAAAAAGTAAAAGCATATTTTGATATCTTAACCGCCCAAGGAGTTGTAGAGACTGAAATTACGGACGATTTTTATGATATTTTTAAATTGTAATTTCAGATAAAATTTTGAAAGAATTGATTTATCTGTGTCGAATAAACGCAACCGACGGGTTAACCCGTCGGTTGTATCGCCTGTTAAAGCAGGCGGTATTTTATAAGGGCGAACAAGCTCGTTTATTCCGAACCCGGTGCGTTGCACCGGGCTGAATTAAATTGCTCTTACAGAGCGTTTCCAAACTTCGTAAAGTAAAAATAAGAATTAGTATTAATTTCTACTTACCGACAATAACGCTTCAATTCTCCGAAGAGATTTTGTTGCCCGGAATCTTCAATTGTCCTTTGTAAAAATAAGACATCCCACCAACTGTCCAAAATTTAAAAAACTCACATTAACGTAATTTAACGCAGCAAAAGCAAATATTTTCCTCTATATTTTTGGATCAAACTTTTTTTGGATTAACTTTGTACTGCAAAGTACTTTTTAATAACAGGTCAATTATGCAAGAAAAAAACAAACATCTTGAGCAGATAAGTGAAATCAAAAGCATTATGGAGCACTCATCAAGTTTTTTATCACTCAGCGGGCTTTCGGGAGTTTTTGCCGGAATTTTTGCTCTTTTAGGAGCCGGTTTTGCCTTTTATTACATTACGGCAATAGCCGAAAAACCACTGCTCCCTAGCCTTGTCCTCGACCGTACCATGCTCACGATACTCATTGCCGATGCACTTATTGTTTTGGTATTGACACTGGTAGTCGGTTTTATTATGACTCGCCGCAATACCATAAGAAAAGGGCTGGAAATAAAAAGTGCGGCTTCATCGAGAATGTTAACAAATTTAATGATTCCTCTCGGAGCCGGAGGGTTCACCGCATTTATATTCATCATACAAGGAATATACAGTCCCATAGCCGGACTTACACTCATTTTTTACGGGTTAGCCCTAGTGAATGCCTCCAAATACACCTTGCGGGATATTCGTTATCTTGGACTTCTTGAAATTCTGCTCGGACTAATTGCCCTTTATTTTATTGGATACGAGCTGTTAGTTTGGGCCGTGGGCTTTGGGCTTCTGCACATTATATACGGAACCCTGATGTATTTAAAATATGAACGAAACGCTCAAAACTAAAAGGATGTCACTCAACAACGACATAAAACAATTACGAGACAAACCGACTATTTATTTGTATGCGGTAAGTATTCTTGTTGTTTTGCGTTACGAACACTTTATGTTTAATCAGCAAAAAATCAGAACGAAAATACAAAAGCAGACTTTGTCTGTTTTAATATAAAAAAATGGACATTTTGTATAATTACAAATACCTGAATACCTGACAAAACAAATTTTGAAACAAATTTACATCTACCACCATTTATCTTATTGTCAGGCGTTTATGTTCTTTGCAAATGATACCTGTGCCCAATTATATCGCAAAATCATATAACGGCCTTTTTATTAAAAGAGTACAGCTATTTAAAAACAGACGAAGTCTGAAAAGAAAATATGAGTTCAGTTTAAAAAGTTATAAAGTTGAAAATTAATAAAGTTAAAGTGCTAAAAATAAGAGTTTTAAGTTAATTGTAAAAAAAAAGTCTATAAAGTCCTGATAATTAAGCACATAACTTGTTTTGCTGAAATAAAACATATTTTTTAGATCGAACTCAAATATAATTAAAAATCTGAAACAGATACCCATTGAAATCAATAATTGAAGACATAAACAAAGTATTTGAAAACCGTGTGCGATTAGGCATTATGTCGGCTCTAACCGTACAACAAAACACCGACTTCAATTATTTAAAGAAACTGTTGCAAGTAACCGACGGAAATTTAGCCGGACATTTGCGAAAGCTCGAAAAAATGGAATACATCAAAGTGTACAAAAAATTCACCGGAAGAAAACCGCACACCACTTATGATGCGACAGAAAAAGGAACTAATGCATTCAAATCTCACATTGATGCTCTTGAAAAATTAATCAACCAAAGCAAACAATAAAGAACTATTCAGCAGAATTAAACCGAATAATAACATTAAAACTCTGTATTATGAAGTCAAAAATAAGAGGAACATTACTTATAGCGGGAACTATTATCTTTTATTTGATATTTTTCAGAAACCTACTCGGACTCAACACAGTACTGTTCAGCCTTTTTATTGTAGGCAGTTTGGCTTACCTTTTCCCGGTACGCATGCGGCGAACAGAAGCTCTCCTTGCATCGGCGGGTCTGTTGTTCAGCTCAGTAATCGTTATGTGGCATTCATCATCAATGGCCGTATTTGTTTGGGTAAGCTCTTTGGTTCTTCTTCAACCCATGGTGCATTACCCCAAACTAAGATCTATGTTTTGGGCAAGCCTCACCGCTTTTATCGATTATATTACGGTTTTTGACCACTTGCAAAATACAGAGACAAAAATTAACCCCAAGAACAACAGATTCAACCGCCTATGGCGAACGACAAAACTGGCATTAATACCAATCATCGTATTACTCATTTTTTATTTTATTTTCAGAGAAGCCAACCCTGTATTTGAAAAACTCACCACCAATTTTTTTAACAGCATTAATGAATTTCTTGAAAAATATTTCAAAGTTATCAGTTTCATGGATTTGATCTTTCTTCTCTGGGGATTTATTACTCTAACATGGATATTGCTGGACAAAACCAAAGATCATATTGCCGGAAAGGAAGAGAAATTTAAAGAAACCATCCGAAGAAAACGCCCCGCCGGAAAGCTGAACAAAGTCAGTTATCTTTCAAAGGGGAGCTTGAAACCAAGGCTCAAAAATGAGTACCGAACAGGACTCATGCTTATGGTTATGGTCAATGCTTTACTGCTCATGGTCAATATAATTGATATAAATTGGGTATGGTTCAACTTTGAATACAACGAAGGATTTGACCTTTCTCAATTTGTACATGAAGGCACCTACTTGCTGATTCTGAGCATTTTGCTCTCGATGGGCATTATGCTGTACTTTTTCCGAAAGAATATTAACTTCTATCATAAAAAGAAGAATTTACAAACGGCAGCCGGCATATGGATCATTCAAAATATTGTTTTAGTGATTTCCGTAGCCTTACGAAATATGCATTATATCAACAATTTCGGACTGGCTTATAAACGTATCGGGGTATTCTTTTTCCTGACCTTGGTTATATTTGGTTTGGTTACTTTGTTTTTTAAAATTAAAAATAATAAAACGTTATTTTACTTGCTCAAACTTAATTCCTGGGCATTATGGGCAGGATTCATCCTGTTTGCAATTCCCGATTGGGATATTATTATTGCGAAAAACAACATCGGAACCGAAATAAAAAAGGAAACCGACCTTAAATTTCTGATGCAATTGGATGCCAAAGCCTACCCGATTATAGATAAAAATATAGAAACCTTGGCTGAGCCCGGAGACAACTTTTATGTATACCGCCTGGGTTACACCACGTTTAAGTATGCATTCTACAATAAAGTGCAAAATTTTATTACTGAATACGAAAAACGTCGTTTTACTGAGTTTAATTATGCCGATAAAAAATCCTATGACTACTTGAAGTCTAAATACGGCAAAGATAAAAAATACGCAAATCCGCTGCTGCCGGAAGAAGTTGATTCTATTGCTCCCTACTTAAAAGATACAATATTACAAGACTAAGCCGGCAAATAAGCTTAAAACAAGGACTCATGGTACTAAAATTAATAAATAAGTTTTCAATATCCTGCCTGATGGCCCGATTAATTTTTCTGCCGCCGTCAAAAAGTTTCTTCCGAGAAATTTTGTATAATTTTCTGAGAAACGCCTATAAGCAAGTCGGCAGACTGTTGTCGCATTTTTTATTGTAACCCGCTCAAGCCGGATAGAATCAGGATCTGACTGCCGATGAGCAGTTTGTATTTTAGACCTTTAGAACAGCAGAATAAACTATATCATCAAAATTTTAAAAAACATATGAAAAAATCAGGGATTATGGGCGGAATGAGTTAGCCTAAGTCCCGAATGCCAAAATGACTTTCGGAGGACTTGTTCTGAATTTCATCAACTCGGCAGTAAACGTACGAAGGTCGGGGAAAAATGCTGAAAATTCAGATTTAAACAACTCGTATCTTGAATGAATAATTTCCATACCGGCTTCAGATTTTGCCGGCAAGGAGGTATGTTCCCCCATTTTTCGAAGAATCACCTCAAAATCACTGAGAACGGTGTAGGAATTTAGTCGATCTTTTTCGATAAAAACAGGCATGTATTTTTTAAACCGCTCCGGCAAATAGCTGACATTTAATTTCAGTACATTATAAAAATTGTCGGAAAATGCGCGTAATCCTTGGTTGGAGTATTTGGCCCAAGCTACAGCCAAAAAATGGTCGTAAAGCATATCAACAACTACCCCACTATACTTGCCGTAAACCGAACGCAAGCCGAATATACTCTTCAGTACTTCAGGGTGTGCATCGGTGAAACTGTCAATTTTACGATGCAATAATATACCGAACCGTAGGGCTTCCGGATACTCATTATATTTTCTTCCTTTAACTGAGTCGGCTATAAAACCGCCCAACTGAACGCCGGCTTCATCTCCGGAGAGAAGTATATGTGCCAAATAATTCATAATATGTCAAGTATACTTTTGTTTAGCCAACGCTATTAAGCGTGATGCAATTAAATAAAATCTCGGATATCGTAACAAAATAAAAAATACCGAGCAACCGCCTTATTTTTAGTCTGTTGCTCGGCTGTTTTTAAATATTTATAATTACTCAACGCCGTGATTAGCAGCAGCTTTATCCAATTCATTATCGAACATATACATTTTACCGGGATGCTCTCCGAGCAGTTCCAATTTGTCCAATAATTCTCCGAAGAGAGATTCCTCTTCTATTTGCTCTTGTACATACCATTGGAGAAAATTTTGAGTCGTAAAATCATTCTCTTTCAAGCAGATACCTACCAAATTATTTATTTTTTGGGAAATATACTTTTCATGGTCGTAAATGGCTTTAAATATGGTGTGTAAATCGTCATATTTTATGTCGGGCATAGCTAATTCCGGCGTTATGGCATGCCCGCCTCGATCATTCACGTAGTGAAACAACTTTAATCCATGTTCCCGCTCTTCATCGGAATGGGCATATAAAAATTTTGCCGCCCCGTTAAGACCTTTAACTTCTGCCCATGAGGCCATAGCTAAATATAACTGCGAAGAATCAAATTCTTCCTTTATCTGTTCATTCAGTGACTTTTCTACTTTTTCTGATAACATATTTTCAAATTTTTATTTACAATTAATCGTTTTGCAAAAATACAATATTTTGAGAATATTACGAATCTATCAATGAATATTCACAGACGATTTTGATATCTCCGGATATTAAACCCTTTTTAGCCAATAATAATTAACCGCCACAATAGGACTGGTTCTAATTTAATTGGTTAGGAAATCAATCGGTCAAGTTGGGCTGACTGTTATGTGCAAGGCAGCGATAATAAAAAAGTTTAAAAGCAATTGCCCTAAGAATTTAGACGCTGATTTTGATTTTACATTCTAATGTTGTAAATTTAGATACACTATCTTTTTTATTAACTTAACGTTTTATAATTATGTATAAATTTATCGCAATATTAATTATTCCTTTATTTATTACAGTGAGCGGAATTACAGATAATTCTATGAAAATAGATAAGCAAAGTTTTAATGAAGCTAAAATAATGGCATTTTCTGATTTAACTGAAGACCAAAAATCAGAAGCTATTGAGCATTTTAAAAGTACCGGAAATTGTGAATATAACGGAATTAAACTTTATGGAAAGGTTCAGTTTGTAACATCGTTTCCTGATATAAAAATTGAGTTTGTAACAAGTTTCCCGGATATTAAGGTGCAATTTGTAACATCGTTTCCTGATGATTGCGGACAATGGCAGGTAGTTGAAAGTTTTCCTGATTTTAAGGTTGAAGTTGTTACAAGCTTCCCTGACTTAAAAGTTGAAACAGTAACCAGCTTTCCGGGGATGAATTAATTATGGTTTACAACACTTCGTTAAATTACGAACGGCGAAGCCCTCACCGTAGGTAATTATTAATTACGAACGGCAAAGCCCTCACCGCAGGTAATTACGAACTAAGCACGTAATAATCAACACTTTAACTCGCTTGCGGCTTGCTTTATAAAGTATTGAATATAAGGTAATTATAAAAATTTAACGAACTATTGGGTTTAGTAAAGCGTTTTTTTTAGATGCTGCAAGTTAAATCTACAACATAAAACTTACAGCCACAATTAACACAACTCAAAAAACTGTTGAAACTCCATAGAATAAAGGAACGGGTTGGATATAATTCAACAGAGGCTTCAAACTTGGCTAAGTCCGGTTTGAAGCCTGTTTATTGTGAACAGATTGTTTTATGTTCCGGTATCAACACAAATTAATTATGAAAAACTAATCTTTTGTAGATTGAGCATATTGTTTGCAAAACAACATGCTCAACCTCCGAAAAATAATCAAAATTACAACTTAATACAGACTATAATTCAACTAATTAACGTTTTAGCTTGACGGCTATGGCTATTCGTCCGGATTAAGATTGGGAGAAATTTAAAGACCATTCAAAAAATAACTGAAAAATTGTTGCTTGTAAAATATTTTATACGTTCATCGGTCAATTATTTAATAAGTTAAATTATTATATATTTGCATCTCCAAAAAAATTATTAATACCTAAATTGAGCGATTATGAACAATACAACCAATCGATTAAAAGAAAATTGGCAAAAGAAAAATCTTTTCGGCAAAATAACAGATATCCTCATTATTCTTTTTATTGTCTCCCTGTTTATTCCTCAAAGCCGTATGGTTGTGGGTGGTTTTATTAACCGAGTAAAGGCAATGATTATAGCACCGTCAAAAGAAGCAAAGGAAAATATTATTAGCCTGACTGATTCTGACTACAACTGGTTGTTGACCGATATGAACGGCAAAGAAGTATCACTGAAAGATTCGCAAGGAAAGGTGATTTTTGTAAACCTGTGGGCTACTTGGTGTCCTCCGTGTGTGGGCGAAATGCCTGAACTGCAAGAGCTTTGGGATAAATTTGAAACCAATGAGAATTTTGCATTATACTTAATCACAAACGAAGACCACGCAACGGTTCAATCTTTTTTAGATAAAAGAGAGTACAATTTCCCGATTTATATCTCAAAGTACAAAAGCCCTGAACCGTTCCAAAGTCGTAGTATTCCTACAAGCTATATTATTTCAAAAACCGGTAAAATTATAGTCAAAGAGACCGGTGCAGCAAACTGGGGCGGTAAAAAGACAGAAAAGCTAATTCGAAATTTAATGGCCGAATAAGTTTTCTGCTTTGTCTCGATGCATCTCAGTAAAGACGTATTGGTGATAGTATCAACACAAATTAATTATGAAAAAATAATCTTTTGTAGATTGAGTATGTTATTTGCAAAATAATCCTCGAAATCGGGTTTGTTTTTAACAGCAACGGTTTCGACTACGCTCAACCTCCAAAAGTTTTAATAATATATCTTTCATTATTAAATTGCAACGATACTATTTTGAGATAACGGTTAAATTGAATCGTTCAGCAAATTCGTATTCCGCATCTTTGAGTTTTTGAGACGCCTTACTCAGCTTCTGTTTCTTGGAAGTATTGAGACGCTCAACTTGTTTTTCATTTTCCAAGGTAAATTGCTCATCTGGTATTCGATACAAATTGAATTTCTCTTGGTATTCATTTTCGAGCACTTTTCGAAAGCTTATAAAAAATGCACCGGTATTCTCATACAATATACTGTCCCTTGTTATTGGGGTTACTTTTCTTAATTGTTTAAGCGAATTTTCGCAAATGAGGTTCGCATGTCGCAACGACTGTTCAATTTTTACGGTATCAAATGATTCAAATGCCAGTTCAACATTATTGCCTGCAACGACAACTGCCTTCTGCAGGCTGTCAATTCTCATTTTATATTCGTTGGCCTCTTTTGGATTTGGGCCACAGGAAGTAACAACAACGGCAAATAATCCTACAAAAGTTGCAATCAATAAACTGTTCTTTATCATAATAATTTGGTATAGAAATGGATATAAGTAATGATACAATTATTTAATGGTATAATGGTGCAATAATTCAAAACTATGAATTTGAAATTTAATCAAATAGCCAAGATAAATAATTCGCCGTATAAGGCTGTCTTAACCCCACTTAAACCCCATTACGGTAATATCGTCAATTTGCGAATTTTCGCCCAACCAATCATATATCGTATGCTCTAATATTTGCTTTTGTTCAGCAACCTGCAAGCGACTAATATCTTTCAATAATGATTTAAATTTTACGGTTCTGAATTTCCGATTAAATGCACCCCCGATTTGATCTTTATAGCCGTCTGAAAATAAATACAACATATCATCTTTATAAAGAGTAACCGTTTTTTCTGTAAACGGCTGTTCTACGGGATAAAATCCTATGGGGTTACGCGTGGCTTTTAGCTCACCCAATTCCCCGTCTCTAAAAATATACAGCGGATTAAAAGAACCTGAATACCGCAGCTCATTGGTGCGTTCATCAATAATACAAAGAGCTATTTCAAGACCCAAATGAGATTTTCTGCCAAAATTTCTAAATGATCGTTTAAAACGCTTTCTTAATACTTCCAAAACCTTTGCCGGAGATTGCTCGGCATCCTTTCTCATCGTATCATGAATGTAGGTAATACCCAACATCGTCAAGAAACCACCGGCTACGCCGTGCCCGGTACAATCTGCTACTGCAACTATGAGCTTACCGTCAATTTTATTTACATAATAAAAATCACCCCCAACCTCATCCATCGGCCGGTAAAATAAAAAATAATCATTCAGAAGCTTGTCAAGGGTTTCATTTTGAGTCAGCAATCCCTTTTGAATTAATCGGGCATAAGCTATACTCTCGGAAATTTCTTGATTCGCTTTTTCTGCTTTGTCTTTTAAAATAAGAAGTTCGTCGTTATTTTGTCGAAGTTCCTCTTCTGTAGTTTGTAATTCTTCGTACTGATCTTTAATTTTCTGCTCTGCATTTTTTCTGTCAGTTAAATCCCTGACTACCGCATGTATAATCTTTTTTTCTTGATAAGGAATTGCAGTTAAAATAATTTCCGCCGGAAAAATCGTGCCTGAACAAGTTTTGTGCCTCCACTCAAAATTATTTGTTCCCTCCTGATATGCTTCTGCTATCATTTTGTTTGCTAAAACATCCGAGCTTGTATGGATTTGAGTAGCCGGAGATAAGTCTGAGGGATTTTTATTTAATAAGTCTGATTTTTGTTCGGTTTTAAACATTTTAATCGCAGAGTGATTACAATCTACAATCTGATTTTCGTTAAGTAACAAAATAGCATCCTTACTTTTTTCAAATAAAAGCCGGTACTTTTCTTCATTTTCCTTTATTATCTCAAACTGAGTATCAACATTTTTATAAAGGGCATTAAGTTCTATATTCTTTATACGCAGTTTCTCATGTGATTTATCAGCCAATTTTAATGCGGTATTTATTTTTGCGTTCTTTATATGCAGGTCTTTCTCTATTGTTTTATTCATATTCTGTAAAAATGATAAACCAACAACTATTATTATAAG
>JAYEIA010000149.1:0-2064 GCA_034659855.1 Bacteroidota bacterium | reverse complement strand
TATTTTTTACTGTATTTAATGTCAAGTTGCCCACAACGGTGAGGCTAAAAATTGGCGGGCAGTTCAGAGCATTTTATTGGCAACCTACCATAAAATTTATTAGTTGCATTGTCCTTCAAATTAGCACTTTTTGCCCGCTTGATTTTAGCCTTTGTTGGCGTTTCGTTGTTTTTATAATACTTCCAATTTAAATTTTTCAAATCAAACAGACAAAACATACACACCTTATCTGTTTTTAAAAAAAAATAGACCGCTTCGCGGTTAAATAGTTAAAAAGCCCGAACGGCACGCACATTATAAGTGGTGTGCTTACCGTAGTCGCCCTGGTTGCCATAGTCGAAGGTCTGACTCCATGCGTTGCCGCCATTATTGTCCTCGGTAGAACTCCAATAGTACGCACTAGCAAAATCGCTGCCTCCGTTTGCCCCTGCAGTAGCATCAATAGTTGCCTTGTTTTGATACATTAAATTCAATTCTTCTTTTGAGGGAAGATACCAGTCGCCATAAGTTTTGCCACCTTCGGTAACTTGTAGCTCATTACAAATGCGAGCTGCATAAGTACTTCCATCTCCATTTCCTTGATTTGCAATAATAATTGCAGTATTTAACTCGCCGGCATATGGTCCATCTCCTTTTGCCATTGTATAAGTATAAGTGCCTGCATACCATCTTATTCCACTTCCTCCGTCTTGGTCTATTTTTGCACAAACAAGCCCGTGTTGTCCGGTTTCATCTACCCAGAATACGATACCGCCTTGGACAAAATCGCCTACGGAATAGGTGGTGACACTACTTGTTGCACTAACTACATTCCCAGTAATATCTATGCCTGCACCAGCTGTTAGTTGGTCTTGTTTATTATTCCAGTTAGTAGTATCAGTGCCTGTAATACTGCTGGCTACCGATGAACTATAAACCGGGTCGGTTTCGGTAATTGTACCTGTAACGCTCTCGGCAGTTTTTGCATGCAGAGCATAAGGTACACTCAACAACTGACTTGTTCCTGTAATGGTGTAACTTGTTCCACCTGTTGGGTCGGTTTCGGTTTTAATGAAATAAGGTCCGTTTGACCAGCTTATGGTATCAAAACCAGTTCCCCCTCCAATTTCAATACTAACTAAACCATTGGTATTGGTGCTTGGTGTTTGTGTTTCTTCGTAAACTAATGTTCCACTTGCAGAGCCTTGTAAAATGCTTATTCGAATTCCTACGGTTTGGCTTGTTACAAGATTATCACTTGCATTTCTGATTACTGCCTGATAGCTCATTTTTTCAGGACTTTGTGCCCAAACTGTTGCCGTTAGTAAAACGGCTGCTAAAAATGTAAATACTTGTTTCATTGTTTTGTCCTCCTTAGTTTTTAATGATTTTAAATGTTTTCACTTCTTTTTGATTATCTATTATTTTTAGAAGATAGTTGGCAGGCACAAAATTTATCATATTAATTTTTGTTTCATTATTTGCCAGTTTTTTATTTTCTATAAGTTTCCCGTTAACATCAAAAAGTTGATATGACAAATTCTTATTGTTGTAATTTTCAACTTTCAAAGTTAAATACTCAATCGTTGGATTTGGGTAAACTGATAGTTCAAGGTTTATACCTTTTGCTTGTTCAATTCCTATTACAACCGAAATTTCATAAGGCTGTTGCACACCTTGTGCCACAGAACCATTTGTTCCTGTGTTGGTGGTGTAAACAACCTGTCCAATGGAATAACTTACTGAGCCTCCGCTACCCGAAGCATCTCTGCCTGTGGCGTTAATGCTTTCTTGTGCTTGTAATCCTGTCAGTCCAAGTCCTAACAAAAGTACTGTACTTAATTTTAACTTTTTGTGTCGCATTTATAACCTCCTTTTTTTAATTGTTAATACTTATTTTGTTTTATTTGTTTTTGTTACTGTTTCAATGTTGTTTCTGGGTCTGTTCCAATGAACGCCAACGTAAACTTGCTTGTGGCGGGCATTTTTTTGTTTTTTGTGTAGCCGTAGGCGAAACAAAAAGCAAAAAAGTGGCTGACAGCAAGCAAAATGTTGTGGGCATTATATTTTTTTTCAGTTCTTTCA
>JAYEIA010000148.1:0-10406 GCA_034659855.1 Bacteroidota bacterium | reverse complement strand
TGTCAATTGTTCCTCCGGTTTCAAATTCTATCTTATCCTCTTTGGTCAGAGTAAAATCAATATCCTGTTGCATACTCACCACTCCTAAATCTTCGTTGGCAAGAATTTTACTCAAGTTAATTCTTTGGCCTACTATTTGTCCGTACAAAAATAATTCTCTCTGCTCATCCTTACCCCCCGTAAATCTTAAGTCCAATTTTCCGAATGCTCCGGAGAATTCCCCCATGGTAAAAAAATCATTTCGAGTTCCGGATGTTTCACCTTTGTATCTAACGACTCCGAGTCTTATGAGTTCTTCAGGCATCGGAATCAATGCCGAGTCAGCGTTTGACAATTTCAATCTTGACAGCTTCCGGGTATCCACCATCAGTTGATTGACTTTTGTATCGAATCCCATGGAATCAGAATTTGCCATATTCACCAAGCGGGCATCCGTATCTAAATAAAACAAATCTCCTGCACGCAAACGAAAATCACTAAACCAAATATTATTAACACTTCCGCCAACTCTGCCGGTAAGATAAGTTTTTTCTATTCCCGAGATTGTATCGCTTAAAAAAACATTGATGTCTTTTGATGAAAGATAATTGTTTTCAGGAAAAACCGCATTGAACTTGACTTGTTCGCTGAACGAATTAAAATCTTCCCATGAATTAAACAAAAAGTATAAATTATTAGCCGAAAAATTTGAATTCGGGGTCTTTAACGAGAACAAGCTATGTTTAATTCCGTCCGAACCCACACGGCCATTCTCAAATAAAAGGGAGTTCAATTCAAAGCCACACTGCTCTTTTAAGGATAAATCAACTTCTGAATAGGAATAGACATCATCTTTCATTTCAAAATCAGAAATACTGAGATTGATATTACTCAGAAGTAAATCATCATAATTAATCCCCGGCAAAGTATCCGAATTAATCTTTTTGTAGGCTATTCTACTGTCTTTGATTTCAAAATTTTTGCACTTCAGAATCATTGAACTGCTGTCAGTTTCTTCTTCACTCGAAAAATAATCTGCAATAAACTGATAGTTCATTAAACTGTCGGCTTGCATATAAGCATTGAGATACAGACCCTCAACCGAAATACTTCTGAAATTTATATTCGAGGCAGAACGCGGAAAATTTTTCGGGAATACGCCAAGATAATCAACATATAATAAGGTGTCTTTATGCCTGTCTTCTATATATAACTGCTTTATTATCAAACCATGGAGCAAACTAACATTGACATTTCCGGCGGAAACAACCGTATGGTATTCATTGGACAAATAGGTGGATATTTTTTGGGTCAAGTAAGTCTGAACCTTACTACTTTTCAATACTAAAACAAGGCTGAAAAAGAAAAAGAAAAGTACAGCAAAAGTTGTAAGCGTAATTTTTAAAACCCGCCTGAATATGTTGTTTGCTGAAATCATTCTGTAAAACATAATTGGTTCATATTACTCTCGTAAAATATAAGGCAATATAAGGCAATATAATACATTCAAATATTCTCGCAAAGGTATAATAAAAAAACTGAGATTCTATTTTACCCCGAAATATGATTTGCTGCCTTATAATCCTAAGCTCAATTATTCATAAACTTTCAGTAGAAAGCAGTATAAAATATTGATTGAATTGATATTGTAACGATAAGTTTAAAAAATAAAATAGCTCAAATTTAGCTATCATCACTTTTTGCAGAGAAGCAATCAATAGGTTAATATACAGACACTTTCATTGAAGTTATTATTAATTCCTGAATTATTCCGGATAAATTGACAGTAAATTTCATAAAATAATCATTGGGAAATTGTTGATTATTAAACATAATCAGCCGCAAAGAAAATGCTTATCAAAAGATAGTAATAAGACAATCGACTAATAATCATACAATAACCACCAATTTAGAAAAATAAAAATGATATTTCTAAACATTTCAGCATAAAAGTGTAATTTCGCATCGAATTTAATTTTACATTTATGACAACAGACACAAAAAATTTACCATACAAGGTTAAAGACTTAAGCCTTGCTGATTGGGGACGAAAAGAGATTAATCTTGCAGAAGCAGAAATGCCCGGTCTCATGCAACTTCGAGAAAAATACGGAACAGAAAAACCGTTAAAAGGAGCCAAAATAACCGGTTCACTGCATATGACAATTCAGACGGCCGTACTTATTGAGACCCTGACAACACTTGGGGCAGATGTCCGATGGGCAAGTTGTAACATATACTCTACTCAAGACCATGCCGCTGCGGCCATTGCCAAAACCGGTGTTCCTGTGTTTGCCTGGAAAGGAGAAACTATGGAAGAGTACTGGTGGGCAGCAAAGCAAGCTTTGTCTTTTCCGGACGGCAACGGACCGGATCTAATTGTAGATGACGGCGGTGATGCCTCATTAATGGTTCTTAAAGGTCATGAAGCCGAAAAAGACCCGTCAATTCTTGATGTTAAAGCTGAAGCTGAAGATGAACAAGAATTACTGAAGATTCTGAAAACCACGCTCCAAGAAGATTCAAAAACATGGCACAGAGCCGTAAAAACACTTAAAGGAGTTTCTGAAGAAACCACTACGGGAGTCCACCGGTTGTACCAATTGCACGAAAAAGGCCAATTGGTTTTTCCGGCAATTAATGTCAACGACTCCGTAACTAAATCTAAATTCGACAACACCTACGGTTGCCGAGAGTCATTGGCTGACGGGATAAAAAGAGCTACCGATATTATGCTCGCCGGCAAAATCGTTGTTATTTGCGGATACGGTGATGTAGGCAAAGGTTCTGCAAAATCAATGAAAGGCTATGGAGCAAGAGTTATTGTAACAGAAATTGACCCGATTTGTGCACTTCAAGCTTCTATGGAAGGTTTTGAAGTAAAAACGGTAGAAGATGCTTTGGATGAAGGAAATATCTTTGTAACAACCACCGGTAATCGTGACGTGCTCACCATTGACCATATGGAAAGAATGAATGATAATTCCATTGTTTGTAATATCGGTCATTTTGATAATGAGATACAAGTTCAAAAGCTGAAGAAATTTGACGGAATTGAGAAAATCAATATAAAAGATCAAGTGGATCAATACAAATTTCCCGACGGACACTCCATAATACTACTCTCCGACGGAAGGCTTGTAAACCTCGGCAATGCCACAGGACACCCCTCTTTTGTTATGAGTAACTCATTCAGCAATCAAGTGTTGGCACAAATTGAATTGTGGAAAAATGATTATGAAAACGGAGTATATCGTTTGCCGAAACATCTCGACGAAGAGGTTGCCAGGCTTCACCTCAGCCATGTAGGAATTAAACTGACTGAAATGACAGATGAACAAGTTGAATATCTCGGAATTCCAAAAAACGGTCCGTTTAAAGCAGAACATTACAGATATTAACGAAAAATATCTATGAACAGAAAACCCGTACAAATATATTGTACGGGTTATTTTTTTTCTCAAACTCAGCCGCTTTATTTCGGCATAAAAATAATCATTACCGCTGTTCCCCTCCTATAATAGTAGTAATATCCAAATTCAAACCGATATATTTAATTTATAAATACTACTTTTCAAGATCAGTATCATCTAATTTGAAGAGTTCTTCCAACTTAATTTCAAAGTATTTTGCAATTTTAAGTGCAAGTAGAGTCGAAGGAACAAACTTCCCGGTTTCAATTGCATGAATTGTCTGACGAGATACATGAACCTTATCTGCAAGCTGTGCTTGAGTTATTTTTTTCTTTGCTCGTTCTACTCGAATTGTATTTTCCATGTTAATATTTTTAGATGTTTTGCAATGTTTCTTTTCCTATAATTTCAAAAAGTGTACCATTATCACTCCCCGCAAATTATTTTTTAATTATTCTTTACATTTTTATTTACCAAAAAACAAAATCTTTGACAAACAGAAGGTTGCAGTGTTTTTATTACTTCACCTTGCCCCGAAAGGGAAACAAAGATACAAAAGCTTTACAAATCTACTTAACATTTAGTAAAATGATAATTATTTAAATGTCATGTTTTATAGAAATTAGTTACGCATAAATTATACCAAAGTCAGACAAAAATTAAAAATGTAATTAATATTTTTTTTATATCCTGAATTTCAGGCTTCAAAAGTTTATGATTTTTTCATAGAAATTTCTGACCGGAACAATAAAGCATCGCATGTTATACAACATGTTACTTGTTCCGTCTTATTCTCTGAAACAAAATAGTACGACTTTACGAAGTTTAGAAACGCTCCGGAAGAGTAAACTAATTCAGCCCGGTGCAATGCGCCGGGGCCGGAATAAACGAGCTTGTTCGCCCTGCAAAGACAGTTTAATCATAAGTTGCCTTTACAAGGCGAGACTAAAAATGAAAATAGCCCTAAAAGCACTTTTGTATAATATATTTTCATTTTCAAACCTTATAGTTTAGTTTTGGGTGAGATATTAAAAAAAAAATTATGCTGGTAAAATCATACGGAGGAGCAGTACAGGGCGTAGATGCTGTAATTATAACAGTTGAAGTTAATATTTCCCGAGGGGCTAATTTTTATTTGGTGGGGCTGCCCGATGCCGCTGTAAAAGAAAGCCAGCAACGAATTGAAAGTGCATTGAGAGAAAACGGTTACAAAATACCCGGCAAAAAAGTTGTCATCAATATGGCACCGGCAGATATTCGCAAAGAGGGAGCCTCCTACGACCTGACCCTTGCTGTAGGGATATTGGCAGCATCGGAACAAATACAACCCGAAAATGTCGGGGACTATGTCATCATGGGAGAATTATCGCTCGACGGAAGCTTGCACCCTATTAAGGGGGTACTGCCCATTGCCATTCAAGCCCGAAAAGAAGGGTTCAAAGGTATAATTTTGCCTGAAGACAATGCCAAAGAGGCCGCAGTAGTAGACAAACTGGATGTTTACGGCATTAAAAATATCAAACAAGTTATCGATTTCTTCGACAACAAAAAGGAGCTTAAAAAAACGACCGTTGATACTCGAAAAGAATTCTATGCCAATATCAATAAACCCGAACTGAATTTCTCGGACGTTAAAGGCCAGGAAAATGTCAAACGAGCCATGGAGATTGCTGCTGCCGGAGGTCACAATATCATTATGGTGGGTCCGCCGGGAGCCGGAAAGACTATGCTTGCCAAACGGCTTCCCGGAATATTACCGCCACTGAGTCTTCAGGAAGCTTTGGAGACCACAAAAATTCATTCGGTGGCCGGTGAAATGAAACGAAAAACATCATTGGTTACCCAGCGTCCCTTTCGCTCTCCGCATCATACCATAAGTGACGTGGCTCTGGTCGGCGGAGGACAATATCCGCAACCCGGCGAAATTTCTAAAGCCCATAACGGGGTGCTTTTTTTGGACGAATTCCCGGAATTTAAACGCACAGTACTTGAGGTCATGCGCCAACCGCTTGAAGATCGCAAAATTACAATTTCAAGAGCAAAATTTACGGTAGATTATCCGGCAGGTTTCATGATGGCAGCATCAATGAATCCCTGCCCTTGCGGCTATTACAATCACCCGGACAAAGCCTGTGTATGCGGTGCCGGAGTGGTTCAAAAATATCTGAACAAAATATCGGGACCGCTACTCGACCGCATTGATATTCACATTGAGGTGGTTCCGGTGCCATTCAGGAAGCTCACCGACACAGCTCCCGGCGAAGACAGCAACACCATAAGAGAACGAGTTATAAAAGGAAGAGAACAGCAAACCAAGCGGTTTAAAGATCACGATGAAGTACACAGTAATGCTCAAATGAGTTCTAAAATGATGCGAGAATATTGCCAACCCGACAAAGCCGGACAAAATTTGCTGAAAAATGCCATGGAAAAACTCGGATTATCGGCAAGAGCTTACGACAGAATACTCAAAGTGGCACGCACCATAGCAGATTTGGCACAAGACGATCATATAAAAACCGAGCATTTGGCCGAAGCAATCCAGTATCGAAGCCTCGACAGAGACAACTGGGGAGGTTAATTTTAATTAGTCCTCATCCGACGCTTTAGGCAACTTAAAAAGCAAGCTTATTGATTTCCCGATAGAACTCTCGTATTTTTCTAAGCCCTGAATATCAGCTTGGGTGAGTCCTTTGGACTTGATATCTTTAATAATATTTTGCTTTGCCCTCTTGAGTTCTTTTCCGGATTGAGTGAGCTCAACGGTTTGCAACGAGGCAATTTTTATTCCCAATTCCATGGTGTAGTTAACCATCTCGCCGCTTTTTTCAATTTCGGCAAGCCCGGCTTCATAGGTTAAAAACCCATACTCTTTAAAAATTTTTTTAATCTTTCGCTTACTCTTATCAAGCGGCTTATTAGTTGTAGATTCCAATTGCGAGAGCTCTTCAATCAAGCTCTTCATCTTCAGCCACTTGCCCTGTTTTCCTTCAAGTAATTGCTCACCGCCAATCTCCATTATTTGCTCATAAAGCCCCTTATCTATACTTTCTTCCACACTTTCAGTTCTTTCTTTTTTACTCGCATTCTCCGACTCTTCATCTGATGATAAACAGCCAACAGTAAATAGAGCAAACACAATAACAGGAATTAGAATTTTAAATTTCATTGGATGAATTTAACCGATTATATTTTTTGCAAAAGTATAGGTTTTTAACGTAATGCTCCTGTTAAAAATTGCTAAAATTTTAACAAATTCTGTCCCGTCTGAAATATTTTGCTATAAACTTACATACCAAGAAGTAGCCACAATCAACAAACAACCGGTTAAACCTTCAATTTTTTTGGGGGCTGTTTAACCGCAACACTTCGTTAAATTACGAACGGCGAAGCCCTCACCGTAGGTAATTATTAATTACAAATTACGAACTAAGCACGTAATAATCAACACTTTAACTCGTTTACGGCTTGCTCTGTAAAGCACTGAATATCAGGTAATTATAAAAACTTAACGAATTATTGTAAACGGTCACCTAACAAATATCAAACTTTGACTGAAAACAGATCTTATTTGCCAATACCTCCGACTTTCGATTTATACTTTAAACGGTTAATAATTTGACTTTTACAAAGAGTGTATTTGTTGAATAGCAAGGTATTGTATCATTAAATAATTAAACCATTTAAAATATATTAGACTCCTCAAGTTAAATCATTTCAAAAACCGCCTTGGTAACATTCTCAGCGCCTTGGGCAATTTCAAGAATATTGGCATCCAGCATATAGCAAGGCGTGGTGGCCACCTTATATTTATGATCGATTACAACTTCTCCGTGAGTGGTCAATTTATGCTTAGCACCCATTTCACTAATGGCTTTCGCAGTATCTTCGTCTTGTCCGATAGTAACTTCGGCTCCGTCAAGAATTTTAGCCACTACGGCGGGTGATATACATAATGCTCCGATTGGCTTACCGGCTTCTACGGCTGATTTTACTATTCTTTCTAAGTCAGAATCTACGGTACAATTGGCTCCGTCAAAGGCAAAACTCGAAAGATTTTTGGCCACACCGAAACCTCCGGGCATCATCAATGCGTCGTATGCTTTCATATCCAAATCGCTGAGCTTCTTGATATCACCTCGGGCAATACGAGCCGCCTCAATAAGGACATTGCGCTTTTCGTCCATTTCGTCTCCGGTCAAATGATTGATGACATGATGTTGTTCTTTATCGGGGGCAAATAATTGATACTCGCCGCCTTCTTTTGCCACCGCCAACATCGTCAGGGTTGCTTCATGAATTTCGGCCCCGTCATAAACGCCGTTTCCTGATAAAATTATTGCAATTGTTTTAGCCTTACTCATATTTATCGTATTTTTGGTTTTTAATTCAGCTTGTCGCTGTCAACAAGTTTACAAAAAATATATCACTTATGAAAAAAATACAGCTACTTATTTTCAGCGTTTTAATTCTTATGTCGTGCGGAACTTCAAACGAACTCAATCGTACATTGACCGATAAAACCAATAACCGAACCATAATATACGGCCAATGCGACAAAAAAATATTTACACACAAAGAGTTTTCAACCTGGTACAACTATTCCTACGATTCCTATTATGCAGGGGCAGCTGAAGTTAACCGACTAAAAAACTACACCGACGAGCTTACCGAAATAAAAATAATTTTGGGCTCGTGGTGTTCCGACAGTCGTCGTGAAGTTCCGAGATTTTTAAAAATAATGGAAACGGTAGATTTCCCCGACAATAAAATAACAATTTATGGTGTTGACCGAAAAATGAAATCTGATGTAAAAGCTATTTCAACTATCGGATTCACCCGAGTACCCACCTTTATTTTTTATAAAGGGAAAAAAGAAGTCGGAAGAATTATTGAACGTCCGGAGATGACTTTGGAAGAAGACTTGCTGTTAATTTTAAGCCGTAATTATGAAAAATAGATACCTCGAGCCTTCATTCTTTATTGATAGTAGTCATGAAAATGTGGCAACCTTTGCCGAAAAACATTATTCACCAAACGACAGCGAAACAGAACGTGCCGTAAAATTGTATTATGCCGTCCGAGACGGATTTAAATACAACCCTTACTGTCTCGATTTCAAAAAAGAATCGTTGAAAGCAAGCTACTTGCTCGAAAAAAATGAGGCCTATTGTGTTGAAAAAGCAATAATACTTGCTGCGATTTACCGCTATTCGGGCTTACCGGCCCGCTTGGGTTTTGGGATTGTAAAAAATCATATCGGAAGCAAAAAATTAGAACAGTTTTTACAAACAAACCTTCTCGTTTTCCACGGCTACACCGAAGTTTGGCTCAACAACAAATGGGTAAAAGCTACGCCGGCATTCAATAAAGAGTTATGTCAAATATTGGGGGTGCCTGCCTTGGATTTCAACGGTAAAGAAGATTCTGTGTTTCAAAAATACAAGGCATCGGGCAGTTTATATATGGAGTATGTTCATGACTACGGCAGGTTTTCCGACTTACCTTACAATAAATTTATTTCTGAGCTCAAAAAGCACTACAGTAAATTATTCGAAAGCAAATATTTTGACAAAAAAAACAAGACGGTTTGCTATGAAGGATAAAACACGACCTGACCGGAATAAACTCAAAAGAAATATATCTATTTCCGATTAATAGCCAACAAAACACAGTGTATTCATTCGGATTCTATTTTTTTATTCACTCTATATAATAAATTAAAAAAGAACGACGAAACAAGACAAGTCAAAGTGTCGCCTAATCATAAATTGGGCTTGCTGAAAAAACTCAAAAGTAAAAATATTGAGTCCACTCCAAAAAGTCATTTAGTTTAAAGAACTCTAAAATCGGACTCATCGAAATTATTGATAACCAAATTACAAGCATTTTTTAAACAAGCCCAATTTCTCACTTTTCAGAGGGATAAATATAAAGTTTATTACATTTCTTCAGAGATGATTACATATATTTGTTTAGGAACGGATACGAAATAAATTATGATAGCGTAGACGAAGTTATTTTTGTTCTCTATTTACTTTACAAAATTTGAAATATATGAAAAATAAAATACTTGCAATTGACGACAATAAATTTATTATTGAACTAATACAGGAAATTTTGTCGGAAGATAAATACGATGTTCACAGCATAACTGACAGTACATATGTATATGACTATGTGAAAAATAATTTGCCGGATCTTATCCTTCTTGATGTTATGATGCCGGAAACAGATGGCTTTGAATTGTGCGAAATCTTGAAGAATAATGATAAAACAAAGCATATTCCCATAATATTTACTACTGCCTTGGATGCTGAATCTGATATAGGAAGAGGCTTTGAATTGGGTGCTGCCGATTATATTACAAAGCCTTTCAATTTTTTTGAGTTTAAATCAAGAGTAGATAATCAATTAAAAATTATAAACTCTGAAAAGGTTCTGAGAAAAGAACTGAAATACAGAACAATAATTGAAGAACGCTACAGATTAGCCCAACAAGCAGTGGGAATTGGGGTTTGGGAGTGGGATATATTGAAAAATAATATTTCTTTGTCAACGGTATCCTTTCAAATTTTTGGTATAGAAGAAACGAAAAATGATGAAGTCTCATACATAAGAATTTTAAAAGCAGTTCATTATTTAGACAGGAGAAAATTTATATCTCAGATAGCAACTGCAGTAAAAGATAAATTAAAAATTCATGTTTCAGAGTACAGAATTGTAAAAGATAAAGAAATACGAATTATACACAAAACGTCAAAAATACAGTACAATAAAGAAGGAAACCCGATTAAAATCATAGGAGTAATAAGAGATATTACAGATGAAAAAAAGCATGAAGTTGAACTTATAAAACTATCGGAAGCTGTAAAACAATCGGCAAATACAATAGTGTTTACAGACACTGACGGAAACATTGAATACGTAAACCCGAAATTTACAGAAGTTACAGGCTATACTTTTGATGAAGCATTGGGACAAAACCCAAGAATATTAAAATCAGGAGTACAG
>JAYEIA010000147.1:0-2069 GCA_034659855.1 Bacteroidota bacterium | reverse complement strand
GGATCATTCCCTACACGTCCGACTAATATTACTTTGTTTACTGACATAAATGAAAAGTTTTAGAAAATAAATTTTGTTTGTTCTTGCAAATATAAAAAGCTTTATGTAAATACGTTATATTTTTTATAATTTTTATAACTATTATCAACACAAATTAATTATGAAAAAATAATCTTTTATAGATTGAGCATGTTGTTTGCAAAACAACATGCTCAACCTCCAAAAGTTTTCTTTAATATATCTTTTATTATTAAATTGCAACGATACTATTCATCATTTAAACATTTCAGAATCAGATTCATTGTATGTTTATTAATCACAGGCATGTACTGAAATAGGCCGAAATGACTGTCAATCAAACAGAAAAGTCTGCTTTTAAGCATGCCGAAAATAATTATCGATGATAAAACTCATAAAGATTTCTTCTTTAAATAAAGTCTATTTTTTAAATTTGCAGTCGAATTCAAAACGTATTTTATAACTAAACGGATAAAGGTATGAACAATGCAATTTTTAAATTTCCGAAGCCCAAAAATGAACCGATATTAGACTATGCTCCCGGTTCAAAAGAGAAAAAGGAATTGAAAGCCAAATTAGAAGAATTAAAATCTCAGCAAATTGAGATTCCTTTAATAATTGGCGGAAAAGAAATTAAAACAGGAGATACCGGCCAAGTAACTATGCCCGAAAATCACGGTCATGTTTTAGCCACTTATCACAAAGCTCAAGCGGAACATGTGCAGCAGGCCATAGCCGCATCTCAGGAAGCTCATAAAGAATGGTCAGAAATGCCGTTTATCGACCGTGCTTCAATTATATTGAAAGCGGCTGAACTTCTTTCAACAAAATACAGAGCATTAATTAATGCCGCTACTATGTTGGGACAAGGAAAAACAGCTTTTCAGGCAGAGATTGACTCCGCCTGCGAAGCCATCGACTTTTTGCGTTTCAACACCCACTATGCCTCAAAAATATACAGCGAGCAGCCTGACAGCACTCAAGGGGTTTTAAACAGAATAGAGTACAGAGCATTGGAAGGATTTATTTTCGCAATTTCTCCCTTCAACTTTACGGCTATTGCTTCAAACCTCAGCATGGCTCCGGTGCTTATGGGTAATGTTGCGGTTTGGAAGCCGGCTACAACGGCTGTCTTCTCAAACTACTTCTTAATGAAAATTTATAAAGAAGCCGGATTGCCCGACGGAGTTATCAATTTTATTCCCGGCAAAGGATCCGTTATCGGAAAAGAAATTTTCAGCTCCGAGCATTTTGCCGGCGTGCATTTCACCGGTTCTACATGGACGTTTAACCATTTCTGGAAAGAAATCGGTAAAAACATGGGAACCTATAAAGCTTACCCGAGAATTGTAGGAGAAACCGGAGGAAAAGATTTTGTTTTTGCTCACTCTTCGGCTGATGCCAAGCAAATTTCAACAGCTCTCACAAGAGGGGCTTTTGAGTACCAAGGACAAAAATGTTCGGCGGCTTCCAGAGCATATATTCCGGAATCATTGTGGAATAATGTATTGGACGGTATGAAAGCTGATGTTAAAGAATTTAAAGTCGGCTCCGTTACTGACTTTACAAATTTTATGACTGCTGTAATCGACGAAAGTGCTTTTGACAGTATTAAAACATACATCGATAAAGCTAAAGAATCAGAAGATGCTGAAATTGTAATCGGGGGCGGAACGGATAAATCCAAAGGGTATTTTATTGAACCTACGGTAATTCTTACTTCCGACCCGCATTTTGTAACAATTGAGGAAGAAATATTCGGCCCGGTATTAACCGTTTTTGTTTACGATGATGACCGCTATGAGGAAACCTTGGAATTGTGTAACAACACATCCCCATACGCACTTACCGGTGCTATTTTTTCGCAAGACCGTCAAGAGCTTATTAAAGCTTATAATGCATTGAGGCATGCTGCCGGAAATTTCTACTTGAACGACAAGCCTACAGGTGCAGTTGTAAATCAACAGCCTTTCGGAGGTGCAAGAGGCTCAGGAACAAATGATAAAGCCGGAAGCTACTTAAATTTAACACGCTGGAACTAATCCAGCGTG
>JAYEIA010000146.1:0-10525 GCA_034659855.1 Bacteroidota bacterium | reverse complement strand
ACTGCCAACAATGTGTATAGTGCATGCGGGTTTCGGAGGTTTTCAAGCGTTTGTGGCTCGTAAAATAAATCACTGTAAACTGATAGGGAATCGCTGCGTATTCCCGCACGACACCATACACTCACCGGAATATGCAGGAAAATTAAATTTGTATCTAAATTTGCTCGACCAACAAGTAAAAATGAAAGATGAAAATCCATCAATTGGAATTATTTTATGTGCTGAAAAAGACAGTTTTGAAGTAGAGTTTTCTCTAAAAAATTTTCAGAAACCAATTGGCGTTGCAGAATATCATTTAACAAAGGAATTACCTGATAAATTAAAAGGGAAATTACCATCTGCAATAGAACTGAAACAATATTTGAAAGATAAATACGGCTTTGAAAACGATGAAAATAAGTTGCTTTAAAATTGTGCTTGATGTCAGTCATTTTTTTGCTTTTTGTTTCGCCTACGGCTACACAAAAAACAAAAAAATGCCCTCCACAAGGCACATTCCCGGTAATCACGCTTTTAACAATTTCAAAATTGGAACTGTTAAAAGAACTTTACGGTAAACTAATCATTCCACAAGGAGTGATTGAGGAGATAGAAGAAGGCCAAAAGAAGGATTTTTATACAGATTTATCTGTAATTGATTGGATCGACATAAAATCAATATCAGACCGAGAACCTCTAAGATATATAAGTGATTTAGACAAAGGTGAAGCAGAAGTGATAGTTCTTGCCAATGAATTAAAGGCAGATTTAGTAATAATTGATGAAAAATTAGGACGTGAATATGCAACTCATTTTAATTTAAAACTAACAGGAACAGTTGGAGTATTAGTTTAGAACCAAAATCATTTGTTGGAACTAAATTAGGTGAAATTTTAAAGCTTTCGACAAAAAAAGAAGATGGCAGGAAATATTCCAAAATATCTGATAAATATTTTATTTATACATGACATTCCACAAAAGAAATATTGAATAAAATTGAGCTGATATTAACTGAGTTTGAATGGTATAATAAATTATACATAAAGTTTAAAGAATCTGATAACGAAACGGAATAATTAAAAACAATAGCTGTATTAAATTTTAATGTTGGTCAATAAAATTGTATATTTGAAAAAAAATACTATAGAGACAACAGAACAGATTAAATCATTATTTATTTCATTAAAACCAGACAAAAGAAGAGAATTGCTGAAAGAGCTTTATACGCAGACAGAGGAACTGGTGCAGTCGGGGCAATATGCAAAAGCTTGCCTACACTGCAAAAGTGAGAAGGTTACAAAATATGGTAAGCATAATGGCGAACAGAGGTATATGTGTGGGAATTGCAAACGGACCTTCAAAGAGACCACAGGTACAATTATTGGAAAAATTAGAAAGAAAGAAACATTTTTAAAATATCAAAGTGTTATGCTTAATGATAACTATATGCCTCTTAAAGAGATGTCCGAGAAGTTTGATATTAGTGGACCAACTGCATTTGCTTGGCGACATAAAATATTAACTTCATTACAGAAATCTTTAGATAAATTTGAAGGCGAAATAGAAATAGATGATCTTTGGTTTAGGTATAGTCAAAAAGGGAGGAAAGGTCTGAAATATTCAAAGAAGAGGGGCGAGTCAAGCCATAAAGGGGATAATAACTATATAGTAAAATTATTGACAGCTACAAATGCTACACAAACAGATATGAAAGTTGCAAAAATAGGAAGGCTCAGCAAGGCTGATATTCAACGTACAATGGGCGAAAGATTTACTAAAAAGACAACTTTAATATCGGATAAACATTTAAGTATATCTGCATTTGCTAATCAAAATAAAATCCGGCATATTCGTTTTAAGGCATCTGAACATACTATATCTGATGGAAAAGGGGTTCAGTTATTGAACAACATTGCAGAAAGGGTGGATACTTTCTTAAACAGGAAATGTAAAGGTGTATCAACAAAGTACTTGCAATTATATGCAAATTGGTTCAAAACAAAAGAAACTAATAAAAAAATAAATTCGGAGTCCATGCAGAAGATGATACTATCTCAAAAACATACTTGGGATTTATTTACAAATATTGAAAATGTTTATGAACGGTTTATTAAAAACCATTCAGTAAGAACCTATAGATACCCAGTGGCACAACGTATTAAGGCTTTGAACTGGAATCAGGATGTTATATTAAGTAATGCGTTTATTTAAAAACAAAATATTTTAACCAACATTGTATTTAATTACTGCCAAAACAATTAAAATGGAAACTTTAACAATAAAAGTAAAAAATAAAGAACGTTTAATGTTTCTTTATGAAATGTTACGCTATTATGATTTTCTTGAATTACCGGAATTATCGGAATTACAAGAAACTGAACAGAAAAAAACCGAACATAATTTTTTTCAATCTGCCGGAATGTGGAAAGATAGAGATATTTTACACAAGAAACTTTAAGAAAAAAGGCATGGGAAAGAGATTCGTAATCTACGATACAAATATCTTTATTAAATTTTACAAAGGTGTACTTTAAATCGTTTAATTATTTATTGATACAATACCTTGCTATTCAACAAATACACTCTTTATAAAAATAAAATTATTAACCGTTTAAAGTATAGAAGAGAAATTACAAATTGCGTTACAAAAAGCCAAAGAGAGAATTGAAAGGAAAAAATTAATGAAATAAAATAACAGAAAAAAAAGGCTATATCATTTATTCAACCCAATAAAACACAGATAAACAAACCATGCACTACAAAACACTTCTGCTGATATTAATCGGCTTTATATTTTTCACACAGACATCAGAGGCTCAGGTTGAGCGTTTTTATATAGAAAATACAGGTTTTTTACCCTCATGGAGAGAAAGCTCTCATGGAAGCGTACTAATTTATCAGGATGAAAACCTCAGAAAACTTGTAAAAAAACATATTGAAGTCAATGAAAATAAATTCCCCGGCTGGCGTGTTCAAATTTATTTCGGTTCGGGGCAAACGGCCAGACACAAAGCCGCTTCAATAAAAAAAGATTTCTATTTGCGATACGGCGAGAAATATTCAGCTTATATCGTATATAACTCTCCCTACTTTAAAGTCAGAGTAGGCGATTTCAGAACTCGAGCCGAAGCCATGAAATTGCGCGATAATTTAAAATCCTACTATAAAAGCACGTGGGTAAAATATGATATTATTAATTATCCTGAAAAATTTGATTAATCCTATGAAATTTATATATCTAATAAGTATTAGCCTGATGCTGTTTCAAACTGCCGACGGACAAATTGTAAACATTGAAAAAAAAAGAAGCACCAAGTCCGGATTTAATGCGACCGTTAAGTTCAGCTACAACATAAAACAAACCGGCAGCAAACTAACTCAACTCAACAACAGTGCCGACATACAATACCACAAAAATGCCTACCGTTTTATATTTTTAAATAATTTGAGTCTGCTGCGGTATGCCGGGGGCGATCTTGTTAATGACGGTTTTCAGCATCTGAGATATAATTACACCTATAAAGACAGCAGCATTCTGACCCTCGAAGTATTTGCTCAACACCAATACAATGAAAACAAGTTACTGAAACAAAGGCTTTTGCTGGGAGCAGGTCCCAGATTCAGGCTCATAGATAAACCAAATTTCTCATGGTATGCCGCACCCCTGGTGATGCTCGAAAAAGAAACCCTGTCTTCCGATGAAAATTCAGAAACATCAATTACTCGCTTGGATGCCTACTCGACTATCAATATTAATATCATTGAGAAAATATCATTCAATTATATTTCCTATTTTCAACCAAATCTTTCCAATACAGAGGATTACCGGTTTTCTCTTGAAAGCGGATTATCATTTAAACTCTCAAAGTACTTTGCCTACAATCTTAGCTTTGCCATGGATTATGACTCCATACCGCCGGAGGGCGTTGAAAATAAATTTTATTACTTCAAAAACCAACTGGTTATACTTCTCTGATAAAAAATGCTTAGGAACGGGTACGAAATAAATTATGATAGCGTAGGCGAAATTATTTTGTTTCCGTTCCTTAACAAAATAACGAGCTAAACATGGTATAGTTCACATAGAAGGGACGAAACAGCCCAAGTATAACAGGCTAAGTTGTTTATAGAATTTACTCATAAAATTATTTATGCATTTTTTTATAATTCCTTAAATCCGCAAGTCAAACATTAAGTGCCTGAATAACAGCCGGGTGAAAACACCCGGCTGATGCAGCCTGCACGTTGCAGGTGTTTTCACCTGCAAGCGATTACTAAAAGACTTGCACATTTAAGGTAATTACAAATATCACCTTATAATAAACCATGCCGGTTCAGCATAAAAACATGAATTAACTCTTTACGAATTGCTCTCTTAAAAAAAAATTTCGACCATAGCCTTGAATTAATGTAATCCTTTTATATTTTTGTGGTTCGCTTAATTTTGACCAACTCGCAAATAAATAATATGAGCAAAGCATCTAAAAATTACAATCCGGTAGAAAAAGAACAAAAATGGTATCAATACTGGTTGGATAACAAGCACTTTAAATCAGAACCTGATGATCGTGAACCCTTTACGATAGTGATTCCGCCACCGAATGTTACCGGGGTCTTGCATATGGGCCACATCATGAACAATACCATTCAAGATATACTCATCAGAAGAGCAAGGATGCAAGGAAAAAATGCTTGTTGGGTACCGGGTACCGACCATGCCTCTATTGCAACCGAAGCTAAGGTGGTAAACCGACTCAAAGAGCAGGGCGTTCCAAAAAGCTCGCTTACTCGAGACAGCTTTATGACGCACGCTTGGGAATGGACTCACGAACACGGAGGAATCATTTTAGACCAACTCCAAAAACTCGGCGCTTCCTGTGACTGGGACAGAACTAAATTCACCCTGGACGATGAACTTTATGAAAGTGTAATCAAAGTATTTATTGACCTTTACGAAAAAGGACTAATATACAGAGGTATTCGGATGGTTAACTGGGATCCGGAAGCCAAAACAGCC
Organism: Bacteroidota bacterium; assembly: GCA_034659855.1. Lineage (GTDB taxonomy): Bacteria > Bacteroidota > Bacteroidia > Bacteroidales > JAADGE01 > JAYEIA01. The sequence continues at coordinate 5,529 of JAYEIA010000146.1, read as the reverse complement.
GTATCGGATGAAGAAGTAGAATACAAAAATGAACAATCCAAATTATATTATGTCAGGTACAAAATAAAAGACAGCGATGAATATATTACGATTGCCACCACCCGACCCGAAACTATTCTCGGCGACTCGGCAGTTTGTGTACACCCCGAAGACCCAAAGTACAAGCATTTGCACGGAAAAACAGTAATTATTCCGCTGATCAACAGAGAAGTTCCGATTATTGTTGACGACTACATTGATTTAGAATTTGGTACCGGTGCATTGAAAGTAACCCCGGCCCATGACGAAAATGACTACAAATTGGGCGAGAAGCATCATCTGGATTCATACGACATCTTTAACGATGACGGCACCATGAGCCCACAAGCCAAACTGTATATAGGCAAAGACCGCTTTGATGTAAAAAAAGAAATTGTAAAAGATCTGGATGCCGAAGGATATATGGTAAAAATTGAGGATTATACCAACCGCGTGGGGTATTCTCAAAGAACACATGTTCCCGTTGAACCGAAATTATCTACGCAATGGTTCCTTAAAATGAAAGACTTGGCAGAGCCGGCTCGTGAAAACGTTTACAACAATACCATTAAATTCTCTCCCAAACGTTTTAAAAATACGTACAGTCACTGGATGGATAATATCAGAGACTGGAATATCTCTCGCCAATTGTGGTGGGGACATCGCATACCGGCCTACTACCTTCCGGACAGTAATGACTTTGTGGTTGCTGAAACAGAAGAAAAGGCGGTTGAAAAAGCCAAAGAAAAAACCGGCAATAATAATCTCACCGCCAAAGACCTGCGACAAGACGAGGATGTTCTTGACACTTGGTTTTCTTCTTGGCTGTGGCCAATTTCTGTTTTCGACGGCATTCGAAACCCCGACAATGCCGACATAAACTACTACTATCCGACCGATGTATTGGCTACAGGCCATGATATTATATTTTTCTGGGTTGCCCGAATGATTATGGCCGGTTATGAATACAGAGGAGAGTTACCGTTTAAAGATGTATATTATACCGGCATGGTGAGAGACGAACAAGGACGAAAAATGTCAAAGCAACTCGGCAACTCACCCGATCCGCTAAAAATGATTGAGAAATACGGAGCCGACGGGGTACGTGTAGGAATGATGCTGTGCTCTACAGCCGGCGGCGACCTCCTGTACGAGGACAGTTTGCCGGAGCAAGGCCGTAATTTCAGTAATAAAATTTGGAATGCCTACCGACTCATTGAATCTTGGGATACAGACAGCAAAGCCGAACAACCCGAGCATGCACAGAAAACTCTGGAATGGTTTGAACATAAATTCAATAAAGAATTGGCCGCTCTCGAAAAAAGTTATCAAGAATTCCGCTTATCGGAAGCTTTAATGACACTCTACAAGCTTTTCAGAGATGACTTTTCGTCTTGGCTGTTGGAAGCAGTAAAGCCGGACTATCAGCAACCCATAGATAAAAAGACCTATGAATCTGTGAGGAGTTTTCTCGGAAAATTATTGCAAATATTACATCCGTTTATGCCGTTCATTACCGAAGAGATATGGCACAGCATAGAAAAACGAGAAAAGGGAAGCAGTATTATGTACAGCCATATGCCTACCCCTGTCGATTATAACCAAGAATTGGTTGATCGCTTTGAATTGGCAAAAACTTTAGTTTCTGATGTCAGAAAAATCAGAAATGAAAAAGGGATTTCTCTGAGAGAGCAATTAAAAATATATCGCAAAGTTACAACAAAAAACAGTGATGATCATTTTGATGCCGTCATCAAACGGTTGGGTTCAATTTCTGAAATAGAACACTGCAAAACAGCCATAGATGCCGCCATTCAAATCATTGTTAAAAAGCAGGAGTACTTTCTGCCTTTAGGCGATTTGGTTGATTTGGATGAAGAAAAAGCCAAACTGCAAGAGGAATTGAAATACAATAAAGGCTTCTTGAACTCGGTGCTCAAAAAGCTCAGCAACGACCGATTTGTATCCAACGCACCGGAGCAAGTCGTTAATAAAGAACGGGAAAAACAAGCCGATGCTGAAGCAAAAATTGCTGCCTTAGAGAAACAAATTGAATCGCTTTCATAGCAAAAGTATTAATCACAGAAACAATACAAGAAGCCGGGAACTCCTCATGAGTTTCCGGCTTTTTTTATTTTTTTCAAGCCATTAAAAAAAAAGCAGCTCGACTTCTCATAATATTTTATCAAATTAAAATACAAACAACTTACTATTAGTATATTACAAATTTGAGAAGTTTACAATATTTCTCTCCTCTACAAATCCAAATATGTCATTTCAAAAAAACCACACAAATGATGTCAGGAAATGAAAATTTGCCGACAACATAGAAAACAAATCACAATTTAATATTTCAAAATATGAAAAAAACAGTAAAGTACGGATTAATTATTGCAGGCATTGGGTTTGCAGCAGCTGTAGCAGTGTTCTTATACATGTACAATATGCCGCACAGAAACATCCAAGAAGAGGAAGTCCGTTTTACAATGGGTGCCGATGAGTTTACTCAAGAATTTATGAGCAATCCGGTAGAGAGTAATGCCAAATACCTGGATCAAGTCGTTGTAATCGAAGGAATTATAGGAGAGAAATCTCAAGACCAATTAAACCAACAAGTCATTACTTTCAAAACAGAGAAAGCCGGTATTAACTGTACATTTACTGCCGAAACAAATTCAAATGCCGAAAAATTAAACGAGGGCGATAAAGTCAAAATAAAGGGCGTTGTCCGCTTGGGAGCATCTTACGATGAAGACTTAGACATGACAGAATACGCAATTCTTGAAAAATGCGACATTATTAAATAACTTAATTTTACCAACTTAACACATTTTTATCATGAAAAAATTAGTAATTTTAGCAATCATTCTGTTACCGATAATTGGGACAGCACAAAAAGTAATCACAAGAGAAGGTCATGCAAATATTTTTTCACACACTACGGCCGAAGATATTTCAGCAGACAACTACAAAGTCACTTCTGCCATAAACAAAGAGACCGGAAGTATGGTTTTTTCCATTCCCGTGCAATCATTTGAGTTTGAGAAAGCCCTGATGCAAAAACACTTCAATCAGCCAAATTTTATGGACTCCAAAAAATTTCCGAAAATAAAATTCAAGGGTACTATTGATAATCTTTCAGCAGTAAATTGGACAAAAGACGGAACTTACGAAGTAAATGTCAGCGGAGATTTAACCATTCGTGCAGTAACCAAGTCCATTTCAGAAACAGGAACAATTACCGTAAACGACGGGACTATTACAGCTGAATCAACATTTACCGTAAAAGGGATTGGAGAATACGGCGTAGGAAAACCAAAATCCAAGAAAAAGAAAAACAATGTGGCTGACGATATTAAGATAACCTTCAAAGGGGTATATAAATAAATGTAAATTTTTATGCCGAGGGCAAATAGTCCTCGGCAATTTTATAATAACGATTTTATGATTGAAAAAATTCCGGACTCAGTAAAAAAAACTTATAACAGATCTTGATAACAAGCCGACTATTGATAACGATTTTTTGGCACAAAAATTAATGCATCTAAATATCACGGAAGAAGAACTAACCGGGTTCAGCAACTTTAATCACTGCCCTTCCGAAAGTTACGGAAGACAAGAATTGTATAAAGCAGACAACTACGGCATCTATGTCATGTCGTGGAATCCCGGCGATTTTACGGCTATTCACAGCCATGGGCATTCGGAATGGGGAGCGGTTTATTTTCTCGGAAATGCCGAACACAGAGTTTACCGAGCCGAAGGCAATACACTAAAATTAATGATCGCCGAAATAATAAAAAAGAAAAGTATAGCTCCGGTTTGCGGACAAATGGTTCATGCTATGGGAAATTTATCCGATCGCTCGTTTCTGACACTTCATATCTACGGCTCCAACACCTACAAAGGAGCAATAACCGAAGACAGCATCATTTACGAACCGGATAAAAACCGAAGAAGAACAACCGTGGGCCCCGCTTTTTTAAATATTTCAGACCGTTTTTGTAAACATGACCAAGCCGGTATTGTAAACGATGAAGCCACAAGACAAGACTTTAAGAATTTCAGCAAGGCCTTCTTTTCTCGAAATAATATTGAGCTTGCTTTTTGATAAAAAGACAGTCTTTTCAAACGGAGCTGAAACTCCCGACTGTAAATAAATTCCGAAAGTTAATTATTCCCGACTTCTATCAACTCCACATCGAAAATGAGGGTCGAATACTCAGGGATACTCCCCATTTCTCGACTGCCGTAGCCTAAATAACTCGGAATTATAAGCTGTGCTTTACCGCCTTCTCGCATATAAGAAACCCCTTCTTCCCAGCCGCGAATGACTTGTCCGGCACCCAATTGAAAAATGAACGGCTTGGTATTATCTTCTGAACTATCAAAAACCTCACCGTCAATTAGTCTGCCTTCATACTCAACCGTAACAGAGCTTCCGTTTATGGGTTGTTCGCTGGGACCTTCCTCAATTTCAATATAGTACAAACCACTTTGAGTGGGCTCAACAGTAATATTATGTTCAATTAAATAGGCTTCCAGTAAATCTTGTTCTTCCTGAGATTTATCTCTGCAAGAGCTCATTGTAACAATGACTGCAAGGATTAAAATAATTGAATATTTCATGTTTCTATTGCTTTTTTATTCGAAAATCTGTTTTGAAATGCCAAAAATAACAGAATTATAACAAATAAACTGTTATTGATTGAAATTTCTTTTGGCTTGATGTAGTTTCAATTTCACCGGTTTGTGAGTAAGTAAATTATTCTTAACTTTGTGATACTCTTAAAATCAAAATCATGGGAGATGACAATCGCATTCTGATAGGAAACTATTTCAGAATTTTTGATACCGAATACCCTTCATTTCGCAATGCAGCAAAATTTGGAAGTGGATTTATAATTCTTGGCGGCTTATTATTATATTTTGAAAACATAGAAGTATTTCAAGATGTAAAAATATTGGGCGTTGTATTAGTTATTATCGGCACGGCATCGTTCGTTATGTGGCTCAAACCTTTTCTTTTGTTGAAGCGCATATTTCACAGTCGCCCGGCTGATGCCGATATGGATATTTGGTTTATCAATGATCTTCACAGGCATATCAAACCAAGAGCCTTAGAACAATTACAAATTAATAAACGAAGCCTGAAAGAAGAAAACATTATCTTTATACCCTACCCCGTGTATTGGAGTCATCCGGAGATTGAGCCCGATGATATTGTACGAAGAGCCGACAACGAAGGGCTCTATGCCTACTCGGTGTGGACGGTTCAAATGTTGGTTGTTACCGAAAAATTTGTCAGCTATTATTCTTGCGTTTATAATTGGCCCGAAAACGACATTCTTGACGAACGAACGAATGAATATTTCTTTGAAGACGTTGCTTCGGTACGTAATGATACTGAACTCATGGACTATACCCTGCTCGGGGAAGAGAATAATGAAAATGAAAAGAAAACCGCAATCAATGCCAAAGTATTTAAGCTGACCAATATGTCGGGAGATT
>JAYEIA010000145.1:0-10541 GCA_034659855.1 Bacteroidota bacterium | reverse complement strand
TAATTGAAGTTTATCATTTAGGGAAAATTTTTATCAAACAATCCGAGCCGGGAAAAGGAACCACCTTCAGGATACAGCTCAAAAACAATCCCTAAAATAAATGTTCGAATAAAAGTAAAAACATCAGGGTTTTTTTTTATTTCTAAATATTATCTTACTTTTGCGAGCTCGAAAAGGGATTTATTGTGGAGAAAACAGAATTATACTCAGTATCATTCAAGACATTAAAAGAGGGAAGACATAATTTCTCATTTGATATAAATGACGATTTCTTGAAACATTATTCAATTTCGAATGTAAAAGGGTTATGCATTGGTGCAAACATTAAATTACATAAGTCCGACCATTTTATTCGAGCTGAATTTAATTTATCCGGAACAATAAATATCCGGTGCGGAAGATGTTTAGAATATTTTGATTTGCCCGTTTCTCACGAGTCAGAACTCACAGCCGAATTTGCAGATTACAATTCGGATTTGAGCGAGGCCGACAAACACATATTGATTGATGAAGGAGAAGGCAAATTAAAATTAGACCAACACTTTTACGATTTTATTGTATTGAGTATTCCCTACAAACCGGTTCACCCGGAAGTCAACGGAGAATATACCTGCAATCCTGAAATGATTGAAAATCTGGAAAAACACTCCGGAACGAATGATGATAAAATTGACCCGCGTTGGGATAAATTAAAGAATGTATTCAACAAGTAATTATAAATAAACAGAGCAATGGCACATCCAAAACGAAAAACTTCGAAACAAAGAAGAAACAAAAGAAGAACGCATCACAAGGCAGAGTCTAAACAACTGCATTCATGTCCGAATTGCGGAACAGCTGTACAGTATCACAGAGTTTGCCCTGAGTGCGGACATTACAGAGGGAAATTGGCAATAGAAACAGAAGAGACGTTGTAGCAAATTACAGCTCTCTGCAAAAAGTAATATTCTCAATATACATTTTTCCAAATCGCCTTTTGATTTATGTCGGAAGGCTTTTTGTATGTCTCTTTATATGACTTTTTTGTAAAATAACCTCCGTTTCAACGCAGGAAATTTTTGGGAATAAAAAAGTTAAACTTTACTTTAGCACCGAAATTATAATACTATAGTATGCAAAAAACACACGCAACGATCACGGGTATAGGGGCTTACCTCCCCGACTATATCCTTGACAATCACGAACTGTCTGAAATGGTAGATACCTCCGACGAATGGATAATGACCCGAATCGGAATCAAAGAACGAAGAATTCTTAAAGGAGAAGGGCTCGGGACTTCTGATATGGGAGAAAAGGCCGTAAAGGACCTTTTAATAAAAACAAATACCTCTGTGGATGAAATCGACCTGCTAATATGCGCAACGGTTACTCCGGATATGCAATTTCCGGCCACGGCAAATATTATTTCGGACAAAGTCGGAATTAAAAATGCATTAAGTTTTGATTTGAATGCCGGTTGTTCCGGGTTTTTATTCGGTCTTTCAACGGTTTCAAAATTTATTGAAACCGGTAAATATAAAAAGGCTATTTTGGTGGGTGCCGACAAGATGTCTTCCATTGTAGACTATACAGACAGATCCATAAGCCCAATATTCGGTGACGGAGCCGGGGCAGTTTTAATTGAGCCGACTACCGAAAATTTAGGTATTATGGATGAAATACTTCATGTGGACGGTGCGGGCAGAAAACATCTACACCAAAAAGCCGGTGGATCCGTAAAACCGGCCTCTCACAAAACCGTAGATGCCAAAGAACACTATATATACCAAGAAGGTAGGCCGGTATTTAAACATGCCGTTTCCGGTATGGCTCAAGTTTCGGTTGAAATGATGAAACGACACCGGCTCACCAATGAAACTCTGGACTGGTTGGTACCGCATCAAGCCAATATGCGCATAATATCCTCAACGGCTGAACATATGAACTTACCCAAAGAAAAGGTAATGATTAATATTGAAAAATTCGGGAATACAACCGCAGCAACTATTCCGCTACTCTTCTGGGAATGGGAAAAAAAATTAAAAAAAGGAGATAACTTGATTATTTCTACTTTCGGAGCCGGATTTACATGGGGTTCAATATACCTAAAGTGGGGTTATAACTCGTAAAATAATTCAATAGAGCATACACTCGAAGAAAAAGGAGTTGCCTAATAACGAATAAAAATCATATATAAATATCATTATTGTAAAATAAACAGAAAACAGCTCAGTTTCAGTTTATTTTGCGTTTTTGAGGCTATAGAATAAACAGTCGGACTGAAATATTTTTTTTTCTTTTGAAACTTTTATACTTTGCAAAACTAATTTCATAAAAATATTAACATGGATTACAAAGAACTTAAAGATTTTATCAAAGCGGTTGCTAAATCCGGGGTAAAAGAAGTCAATATTAAAACGGATGACATGAAAATATCCGTTAAAATGGAATCGGACCAACCGGAAGTAAGGCATACAGAAACCGTAATTCAGCAGGTTCCCATGGGAACGCAAATTACGAATCCGGGAATGATGCAACAACCACCCTTTCAACAATCGGGACCGACAGAAACATCGAAAAAAGAAGAAGAAGCCTCTGACGACACCTCAAACTATGTTGAAATAACATCGCCAATGGTAGGAACTTTCTACAGAAAGCCGGCACCGGATAAAGATACCTTTGTAAATGTAGGAGACACAGTAAACAATGAATCTATAATCTGTATTGTTGAAGCGATGAAGCTGTTTAACGAAATTGAAGCCGAAACATCCGGTAAAATTGTAAAAATACTTATTGACGACGGAACGCCGGTAGAATTTGGGCAACCGTTAATGTTGGTAGATCCTGCTTAAAATTACAGCTCTCGATCCGACAAAATGATATTGCAAATTTACTTGTTTGTTAATAAATACGGATCTACCACGAATTTAATGATAACTTGCAATTTATTTGTATGTAGTTGAAATATAGTTTAACGTAGTTTATATGTTGTATTTTAATTTTCAGAAGTTGGAAATTTATAAGTTTTCAAAAGAGTTGGTAAAGGATATTTATGAGTTAAGCCGTTCTTTTACATCAGATGAAAAGGATGCTTTTGTACAGAAAATAAATAGAGCAGTAGTATCAGTTACATCTAATATTGCAGAAAGAACAAGCAGGAATGGTTGCCAAGAGAAAATACACTTTATTTGCATCAATCAAAAAATGCAATATTTAAACAATATTTCAACCACGTTTAAACCATGTTTTGTATAATATAAATATTTAACCAATAGAATAAGGACAGTACCGTAAATACATAGGGCAAGCCCATAAATAAAGAAGGTTTGCAGCCGATTGTATATTTCAACAATGCTTTTTTCAGGAAAACTAAGATATTATGTTTAAAAAAATATTGATAGCCAATAGAGGTGAAATTGCACTCCGAATTATACGGACTTGCAAAGAAATGGGAATTAAAACAATCGCCGTGTATTCCACAGCAGACAAAGAAAGCCTGCATGTCCGATTTGCAGATGAGGCGGTTTGTATCGGGCCTCCGCCCGGCACGGAGTCCTACCTGCATATACCGGCTATTATTTCTGCCGCAGAACTCACGAATGCCGATGCCATTCATCCCGGATACGGTTTTTTGGCCGAAAGTGCAAAATTTTCAAAAATTTGCAGCGAGCATGATATTAAATTCATTGGCCCGTCGCCTGAAATGATTGACGGCATGGGAGACAAAGCCAATGCCAGAGCCAATATGGTCAATGCCAATGTCCCGGTGGTTCCCGGTTCCGAAGGAGTTATTGATTCTCCGGAAGAAGGACTGGAAATTGCTAAGGAAATGGGATTCCCGGTTATGGTGAAAGCCACTGCAGGAGGCGGCGGAAAAGGAATGAGAGTTGTAAATTCTGCCGAAGAGTTTCCAAAACTATGGGATGATGCTCAAAAAGAAGCTTTGGCCGGTTTTGATAACGGTGATTTATATATTGAAAAATTTATCACTAATCCCCGCCATATTGAAATCCAAGTTATAGGAGACCAATACGGCAACGCCTCTCACCTTTCTGAAAGAGATTGCTCGATACAACGAAGACACCAAAAATTAGTAGAGGAAAGCCCTTCCCCTTTCATGACCGACAAACTCAGAAGTGCCATGGGAAATGCAGCCGTCAAAGCCACCAAGGCTATTAATTACGAAGGGGTGGGAACAGTAGAATTCTTGGTCGATGATAAACGTAATTTCTACTTTATTGAAATGAATACTCGAATACAAGTCGAGCACCCGGTTACCGAAGAAGTTATCGGTTACGACTTGATAAAAGAACAAATAAAAGTTGCGGCAGGAACGAAAATTAGCGGAAAGGACTATTTCCCGGAACTTCATGCCATTGAATGCCGTATTAATGCGGAAGACCCTTATAAAAATTTCAGACCGTCGGCCGGCTTAATTACAACTTGGCATACCCCGGGTGGACAAGGCGTTAGGGTTGATACTCACGCTTATGCCAACTACCGAATTCCGCCGAATTATGACTCAATGATAGCCAAGCTTATCGTTTCGGCCAGGACAAGAGAGGAAGCCATAAAAAAAATGAAACGTGCCTTGGACGAGTTTGTCATCGAAGGCGTTTCAACAACCATTCCGTTTCATCAACAATTGATGCAAAATGAAGATTTTGTCAAAGGAAATTATACAACAAAATTTATGGAAGATTTTAAACTAAACCAATAATGTTTTTAAAAAGTAACACCATGAGCAAAACTACCCCAAACTCAAATGCAATTAATATCATAGGTCAAGGAACCAAAATTACAGGAGATATTACCTGCGACAGCGATATTAGAATTGACGGAATGCTGGAGGGCAATATCAAGGCCGAAGGCAAAATTATTTTAAACAAAAGTGGGAAAATCCAGGGCAATATCTCTTGCAAAAACTGTGATGTTTCCGGCAATGCGGAAGGAACTATTGAGGTTGCTGAACTATTGGCCCTGAAAGAGTCTTCTAATATAAACGGCGACATTGTAACAAAGAAAATGTCGGTTGAGCCGGGAGCAATTTTCAACGGAACATGTAAAATGGGAGGAAAAAGTGAGTTCTCAAAATCAAAATTCAACGAAAAACCCGAAAAAAAACAAAACCAATCTAAATAATATTGCCAAATATTCCGGCATTGGTTTTCAATTCATCGCCGTTGTTGGTGCAGGGTTTTACGGCGGGTATCAATTAGATAAGTACCTGTCTAACCCAAAACCTGTATTTGCTGCTATTTTTGCATTTATAGGCGTAGTATTGGGTATTTATTTAGCCTTAAAAGATTTTATAAAAAAATGATGACAAAAGAACTCCAAAGATTTACTGTTCGAATTATTATACTGACGGTTATACTTGCCGGTATCGGCGGACTCGTTTTTGGCATGTTTCTGCCTCAATTCTATTTTGAAAGCTTTCCGCTCACTTTTGCTGTTTTTATTGCCGTATCTTATATTTCTCACCGAGTATTGGTAAAATCAGCCTTAGGCTCACCCGTAAAGTTCAACATGGCCTTTATGGTCTCATTTATTCTCAAATTATTTGCTTACGGTCTCTTTGTGGCAGCGGTTTTATTCAGCCCCGAAGAACATAAAGTTGCGTTTACTGTCTGGTTTTTAGTCCTGTATTTCAGCTATACTGCTTTTGATGTTAACCAAATTCTGGGTGCACTCAAACGTATTCAACCCGACAGCAAAAAAGAGGAAACAGCGGAATAATAAAGCGTAATCTAAATTGAAGCAGGCTTAGGGTCTGCTTTTTTTATTCTCAATAATCAACCCTAATTCAATGAGTCGATGATTTCTACAACTGACTCTTATTATTCATTCGTTTCCAAAATCCACTCCCGAGCATTCACAAAAGCTTCCATCCAGGGGCTCACTTCATCTTGCTGTCGCTCGGCAGGGTAATAAGGCCACTGCCACGGAGCAAAGGCTCTTTCCAAATGCGGCATCATGGCCAGATGTCGACCGTCGGCGGAACAGACGGCAGCAGCATTATGCCGCGAACCGTTTGGGTTTGCAGGATAACTGCCGTAAGAGTACTTTATCGGAATTTGATAGGCTGATTCTTCGGAACTCAATTCAAATTTACCCTCTCCGTGTGCTATCCATGCACCTAATCGCATACCGGACAAGCTTTTTAACATAACGGAATCGTTCTCGGGAATATCCAAATTCACAAAGCCGGACTCGAATTTTTCGGAATCATTCGGCAACATTTTCGGATGCTCTTTTTGCTCGGGATAAATCAGCTCCAGCTCCTGCATCAACTGGCAACCGTTACAAACTCCTAAACTGAGGGTGTCTTTTCGGGCATAAAAATCGTTCAAGGCTTTGTTGGCTTTTTCATTATAAAGAAATGCGCCGGCCCACCCTTTTGCCGAACCAAAGACATCCGAATTTGAAAATCCGCCCACAAATACAATGAAATTAATCTCTTCCAAGGTTTCTCTGCCCGAAATTAAATCCGTCATGTGTACATCCTTGACTTCCATGCCGGCCAAATACATGGCATAGGCCATTTCTCGGTCGCCGTTTACGCCTTTCTCTCTTATAATAGCTGCTTTTACTTTTGATATTTTCCGTGCATCGGTATCTATACCGTAATCAGACTTCCTTCCGGAGAATGTTTTAAAGTCGTACTTTAACTCTGTTTTATGGTAATTGTGATAACGCTCCGTAGCAAGTTTTTCGCCGCTCTGTTTCTTATCCAGCAAATAAGATGACTTATACCAGATATCTCTCATTTTGTTTATATCAAAGCGGTATGATTTATCGTTATGTTTCAATTTCAATATACGCTCTGAAGAAGTGTGCCCGATAATGTGATAGTCTATACCGCTCTTTTTAAGCAACTTTTCTGCAACAGCTTTATTTTTTGCTTGAAGTAATACGCCGGGGTTTTCACTAAATAATAATTTAATAATATCATCCGCTTTTACGGAAGTTAAATCGACCGACAGTCCAAAATTATTTTCAGCAAATGTCATTTCGAGCAAGGCCGTTATCAGGCCACCGGCAGAAATATCATGCCCGGCCGATAACTGCTTGTCCTCAACCAATTGCTGTACACTGTTAAAGGCCGACTTAAAGTAGGCTGCATCCGTTACCGACGGGGTACTCTCACCCACCCTGCCGTTTACTTGAGCAAAACTGCTGCCGCCTAATTTATAACTGTCTTTTGAAAAATCAATATAGAAAATGGCTTGTCGGGAATCATTGTCCAATACCGGGCTCACTACTTTTTTTACATCAGTAAGCTCGCCCACCGCAGAAACTATAACCGTTCCGGGAGCAAAAACTTTTTTGCCGTCCGGGTATTTCTGAACCATCGACAAGGAATCTTTGCCGGTAGGGACGTTGATTCCCAAATCAATGCAGAATTCACTTAACGCTTTCACGGCTTTATACAATCGGGCATTTTCACCCTCATTTTTGGCCGGCCACATCCAGTTGGCACTCAACGAAATTCCTTGAATTCCCTGTTCTATCGGAGCCCATACGATATTTGTAAGCGCTTCGGCAACCGATAGTTTCGACCCGGCATCTGAATCAATCAATGCACTCACCGGAGCATGCCCCACGGAGGTTGCAATTCCTTTTTTGCCTTGGTAGTCAAGAGCCGTAACCCCGCAATCGCTTAAGGGCAAATGCAAACGACCCACATTTTGCTGAACGGCAATTTTTCCGGTTACTGACCGGTCAACTTTATTTGTAAGCCAATCTTTACAGGCTACAGCTTCTATTTGCAATACACTTTCAAGATAGTCGTTTAATTTTGACTCCTGATAGTCTATTATCTTAAAGTTATGCTTTGAGGAATTGTCGGTAAGAACCGTTTTTGGCGGATGACCGAACATATCAAACAAATCTAAATCAATAGGCCGTTGTCCGGTTTCGGAGTCCTTGAATGTAAAACGCATGTCGTCGGTAGTCTCTCCCACCTCATACATTGGTGCACGCTCTCTTTCGCAAACGGCTCTGAACAGACCGGCATCTTTCTTTTTCATGACCAAGCCCATGCGCTCCTGCGACTCATTTCCCACAATCTCTTTGGCGGATAAAGTAGGATCTCCAATGGGCAATTTCCGTATATCAATAATTCCTCCGGTTTCCTCTACCAACTCCGACAAACAATTCAGATGACCGCCTGCTCCGTGGTCGTGTATAGATACAATCGGGTTATGATCGGCTTCCGACATGGCTCGCACCGCATTGGCCACACGCTTTTGCATCTCCGGGTTTGACCGCTGAACGGCATTCAATTCAATTTTATTTTCAAATTCTCCGGTCGCCACGGAAGAGACTGCTCCCCCGCCCATTCCTATTCTGTAATTATCTCCTCCGGCAACGATTACCACATCGCCTTTTTCGGGCTTGTCCTTTTCGCTGTCTTTACGGGTTCCGTAGCCAATTCCTCCGGCCATCATTATGACTTTATCATAGCCAAATGACTGGTTTTTTTCTTCGTGTTCAAAAGTCAATAAACTGCCGCAAATTATGGGTTGCCCAAATTTATTTCCAAAATCACTGGCTCCGTCCGATGCTTTTATCAAAATTTCTTCCGGTGTTTGATACAACCAGGGTCTCGGTTCTTTAATGTAACTTTTTTTATTATTATTTCTCGGATAGGACGTCATATAAACCGCTGTTCCGGCGATAGGTACTGATGCTTTTCCTCCGGCCAATCGGTCTCTTATTTCTCCTCCCGTTCCGGTAGCAGCTCCGTTGAAAGGCTCAACGGTTGTCGGAAAATTGTGCGTTTCGGCTTTCAGCGAAATTACGGTTTCAATAGGCTTTACAGAGAAAAAATCCGGCTTATCTTGTGTTTCGGGAGCAAACTGCTCAACTGTAGGCCCTTCCGTAAACGCACAGTTGTCTTTATAGGCCGAAACTATTCTGTTCTTATTTCTGTTGGATGTTTTTCTGATCAGTTGGAAAAGTGTTTCAGGCATTTCTTCTCCGTCGATTATAAATTGTCCGTTAAAAATTTTATGTCGGCAATGTTCCGAATTGACTTGGGAAAACCCAAACACCTCACTATCGGTGAGTTTCCGTCCTATTTTCTCGCTTACTCCTTCCAGATATTTTACCTCATCCGAGCTCAGAGCTAAGCCTTCTGCTTCATTATAGTTGTTAATATCCTTAATGAAAATTACCGGTTCCGGTGTTTTATCTATATCAAATAACCCTTGATTCAGTCCGTTGTAAAAAGCCTTCAGCATCGGGTCTAACTCCGGCGTTTTTGTTAGTTGTCGAGAAAATTCTTCGATTCGTATAATTCCGTCAACACCCATATTTCGTGTAATTTCAACGGCATTGGTACTCCAAGGGGTAATCATTTCCTTGCGAGGGCCTATAAAATTACCGGCTACGGAATCCTGAGTCAGTTGACGAGCATTTCCGAATAACCACGATAATTTTTCGGTATCAGTTGATGTTAACATTTGTGAGCTGTGTACTGCAAAAACAGTATTTTCAGAAGGGGAGAAGAATAAAACCATTGCTGTTTTTTTTGTGTACCGCAAAAATAAAAAAGTATTGGGTATATATTCACATTTGTTTTTAAAAAGTTCTTAACCCGAATAATTCGGGAATTAATAATAACCCCAATTAAAATGCCTGTATATTGATTCAACACTTCGTTAAATTACGAATTATTAATTACGAATTACGAACTAAGCACGTAATAATCAATACCTTAACTCGCTTACGGCTTACCTTGTAAAGCGTTGAATATTAGGTTGTTATAAAAATTCAACGAACTATTGTTGAGTGTTTTTCTGCAAAAATTAATGATATATAATCCACAAAACAAAAAGTACACCAATTTAAAACAAAAAGTACAATAAAAAAACCACTACGACCACACACAAGCAGTCGCAATAGTATTTAAAATATTATGAAATTGTTTTTAAAGGATAATTAGCAGTTAACACTTCAATCTTACGTTTGCCTTTGTTGGATACAGCCACATGCTTATTGAATCTAACTGAGTTCCATTGATTATCTTTGGTGTATTTCTGCAATAAATCTGAAGGATAACTACTCAGTAAGAATTTACCTTCTATTGAAGATAAGGCTTTGAGCAGCATTTTAAAATCCTCAATAGTATATCCGTCGTAATGAGCCATATCAGAGTTGTAATACGGCGGGTCGCAATAAAAGAAATCTTTAGAATGGTCTGTTGTACGGATTATCTTTAACGCATCTCTACTTTCAAGAGAGACTTCTTGTATTTTTAATATTACTATGGGAGTACATCAAGTAGTATCCATCCTCTATTTATTGTTGTTGAGATAAAACCGTTCCAATTAGCTTGAGACCTCTCATGAATTTCCAAAGTGAAACCATTCTCGCTAATATCTAATTCGAGAGAACCATTGGATGCGATTTCAACATCAGTATATTTATGATTTATATCATTTTGAATAAGAACTTTAGCACCTATTATTTTAGATAAAGAAACGCCTGAAGGCAAGCCCGAAATAGTTTTTAATAGTGAACCGGAAATATTCCACCCACCAATCTCAACCACA
>JAYEIA010000144.1:0-10560 GCA_034659855.1 Bacteroidota bacterium | reverse complement strand
TGACAAGAATTTGTATCCGGATAGATCCTGTGTGGTGAAAACACCACACAGGTGCAGATATGAAATGTAATGCGGCAGGGTAAATTGTTTGTAACTGCATTTATATAAGTTGTTTATTATAAACTTTCAACTTTATAACTTTTTAAACTAAACTTATACGTTAAATCGAATATTTAAAAGATCGCCGTCTTTAACAATATACTTTTTGCCTTCCAGTCGTAGTTTTCCTTCTTCTTTGCATTTTTGCTCAGAACCAAGAGATATAAAATCGTCATATGCAATAACTTCTGCTCGTATAAAACCTTTTTCCAAATCGCTGTGAATTACACCTGCGGCTTCAGGGGCGGTAGCTCCCTCTTTAATTGTCCAAGCACGAATTTCTTTGGGGCCTATGGTAAAAAAAGTATTTAAATCTAAAATGGCATAGGCCGAGCGTAGTAATTTTGCTACGCCGGGTTCCTCCAAGCCGGCATCCTTCAAGAATTCTATACGCTCTTGCTCTTCTTCCAATTCAGCGATATCAGCTTCTAATTCTGCTGCAATATAGAAAATCTCAGTATCTTCATCTTTTAAGAACTCTTCGGCTGTTTTTGTGTACTCGTTTCCCGATGCTGCCGAGTCTTCATCAATATTCATAACATACAGTACGGGTTTGACTGTGAGCAAGTTTAAATCCTCAATATGCTCGGCTTCATCTTTCGTCATTTCAAAGTTGCGTACAGAGTTTAATTCCTCCAAATGGTTTTTTACTTTGCTAAGAAATTCAATACCCGCAATAGCTTCTTTGTCGCCCGATTTTGCGACTTTTTTCAGACGTTCAATTTTTCTTTCAACAGCTTCCAAGTCTTTGACTTGAAGTTCCATATCAATCGTCTCAATATCTCTCACCGGGTCTATATCTCCCTGATCATGCGGAAGGTTTTCATCTTCGAAACATCTAACAACATGAATGATGGCATCGGAATACCTTAGGTCGTCCAAAAATTTGTTCCCCAAGCCTTCGCCTTCGCCGGCTCCTTTGGCCAAACCGGGAATGTCCACAATATCTACCACGGTTTGAACGACCTGTTCAGTGGGCTGAAACTCTTCCAGTTTTTGTAATCTGGGATCCGGAACTTTTATTGTCCCCAGGTTTGACTTGTTTGTACTAAAACTATAATTGGTTACTTCGCCTTTAGTGTTTGAAAAACAATTGAATATGGTTGTTTTGCCTGAATTTGGAAGTCCTACAATACCGCATTTTAATGCCATGTCTTAACTGTATTTTATTGTTAAATGTCTTTAAACTCCAAAGGTAAGATATATGTGCAAAAAATGTAAAATTTATTTTTGGTCCGGTTTTTTTGGTTTTGCAAACAGGAGATCTCTATTTACCGTTTTTCTGATATTTTTAAAATCGCAGAGCGATGCCCCAAAGACTGTCTCGTATGGAATGAACCGGAATGTGGGGTTTATGGAATACGGGTTAAAATAGATTGAGTGTAACAACTCAATAATTTGACTTTTATAAAGAGTGTATTTGTTAAATAGCAAGGTATTGTATCATTATAATAAACGCCATAAGTTTTTGCTGTTTATACCCGTCTGACCGCTTTGAGCGGTCTGACGGATTTAAGATTACAGCATTTACATAAGACGTTTATTATATATCATGGCTCAATTTAAAAACGATGTTGTTATATAAATTTTGTATTGTCACTTTTAGTTTATTTGCTTTAATAATCATTGTTTTAGTTATGAAAATCTTGCTATCTCCGCTGGTGCGAGCTTGCAGCTCGTACCATTTTCGCAAGTTACGAAATACATCAAATATAAATTTTTGCATAAATAGAATTATATTTTAAATTTTAACAATAAAGAAGTTATTAATGAGCAGAAAATATAAATTTATAGTGAGGTGAGGTACGAGCTACAAGCTCGCACCGGCGGAGGAGCTTAAACCTGATAAACGCTTCCATGTCCAAAAAATAGACGATGGAAGGAATATCCTAAATAAAAAATTCAAATTAAATGTAGCGTTTTTATACAGTTTACCGTACAGACTATCAAGTAACGGAAACGAAATAACTTTGCCTTATTATCATAAGTTATTTCCTATCCATTCCTAAACACAAAACAAAAGTTATGAAAAAATTTCTTTCAATTACAATAATTATTATACTCTTTTCGGCCTGCAACAGAGAAGAAATTAATACCTTAAACCCTGAACCTCTGGTATTATCCTCACAAGCTAAACAACTTATTGGCTCCGATAATGAATTTGGTTTTGACATTTTAAAACGTATAATTCCGGAATCGGAAAACTCAGAAAATATCATGATTTCGCCTTTAAGTATTTCATTAGCCTTAGCCATGACCTATAACGGAGCCAACGGACAGACCAAGGAGGAAATGCGACAAACTATGCATTTAGACGGGTTAAGCAATACGGAGATAAACACGTCATATAAAAACCTGATAAGTCAAATGGTTCAGGTTGATGACCAAGTTACTCTTACTATTGCAAACTCTATTTGGTACAAAAATGATTTTAGCGTTGAATCCGATTTTATTGAAGTTAACGAAAACTACTATGATGCCCGAGTTGAAGCTTTGGATTTTACAAACTCTGCGGCAACGACAATAATAAATAATTGGGTGGCAGAAAATACCAACGACAAAATTACTGAAATCGTTGACCAAATAGACCCGGCAGCCGTTATGTTTCTCATTAATGCCATTTATTTTAAAGGCATTTGGCATTATCAATTTGACGAGTCCGAAACTTATCCGCAAGCTTTTACAAAATCTGACGGAACTGTAATTGAACCCGAAACCATGAGTCTGAATGCCGATTTAAACTATTTGAGTACAGAAAATTTCAATTTCGCAGAACTTCCTTACGGAAAAGGAAACTTCAGTATGATAATACTTGTTCCTTCCGGAAACCAATCGGTGGACTCTGTTATAAACACTTTGGATGAAAACAGCTGGAATAACTATATGAATAATATGGAATTAACGAGCACGGTAAATGTATTTCTTCCTAAGTTTACTTTCGAGTACGAAGAATTGTTGAACAATACACTCCAAAACTTAGGCATGCCGACAGCTTTTCATGAGGATGCGGATTTTTCGAATATCAACCCGACAGCAAATTTGTTCATTTCAAAAGTAAAACATAAAACTTTTATCGAAGTCAATGAGGAAGGGACTGAGGCTGCTGCCGTTACCTCGGTACAAATGAATGAGACTTCTGTTGGCCCGCCGGCCGGCCCGGTAGTCAGAGCCGATCGTCCGTTTGTTTTTATTATTCGAGAAACAACAAGCGGTTCAATAATTTTTTCAGGAAAAATTGAAAATCCAAACTATAACTAAACTCAAATGAAACCATATATAAAGATAATTATTCTGACCTTCTTGCTCAGTGTCTGCATAAATCACTCAAAAGCCCAAAACCACTCCGGAATGACTGTAGGAATAACGAGTGGTTACACCGGCTCAAATATGCTCTCGGCAACAGGATTTTCTTACGGTAATTACTTGACTATAAAACTTAACCGATTTTTTGAACTAAACGCTGAATTCAGAACAGACATACTTGAACACAAATCAGAGTTCAGAGAAATGCAAAAATCGAATATCAGTATAGCATCAGAATTCAAATTTGTTCCGTTCAAAACAAGCTCCGAACATATATTCGCCATCGGGGCAGGACCAATTTTTCAATATGCAAATATAATCTCTGAGGATCAGTATCCACGTTGCGGTAACACATACTATATAAATTTAATAACAAATGAAGACAATGAAACATATTTACCCGGCTTTTCCGTTCTGACAGAGTACAAATATCAAGGTTTAGACAAATTTGTACTCGGGGTATCTGCCAAAGTCTATACCACTAAAAAGTCTGATGGCGAATGGTATCTTTTAATTAATTTGGGCTATAAACTCTAAATCAACTGCTCTGCAGTAATTTTATTACATTGGGACAATATTAATCAAAGTAATTATTGTAAAATTAGGGCAACGGAAAAAAAAATACTGAGAGGGTGCAAAAATAACGTTCTAAAGTATCAAGAGATGCTTTACAAGAAATATTATGCCTATGGTATGAGTATATGTTTGCGATATTCCGAAGACAAAAATGAGGCCGCAGAGCTTCTAAACGACGGATTTTTAAAAGTCTTTGATAATATTAAAACATTTGATTCTTCAAAGGCATTTAAACCTTGGTTTAGAGTGATTCTAATTCGAGGCTGCATTGACAGATACAGAAAAATAAAGCCAACTGAAAAGATATTGGTTGATATTGAAGATATTAAACTGACACAAGCCTATGACAAAACTCTTGAAATAAAGGACTTACTAAAATTGATTCGAACAATACCCGAGCAATACAGAACCGTATTTAACTTGCATGATATAGAAGGATACAAACATAAAGAAATCGCCCAAATGCTTGACATAAAAGAATCTTCGAGCCGAACATTTTTGATGCGGGCAAAACGTCAGTTAAGATTTAAGTATAAACAATTTTATTCATCGGAATGCATAACAAATTTGACCGAGAAATAAGAAAGGACATCATTTCAAAATTTTCTGAGCACCGGGAACCATACAATCCGGAGCATTGGAAACTCATGCAAAAAAAACTCCGAAAGAATAACCAACGCCTGTTATTATTTTCATGGAGTATCGTAAAAGCCGCTTCTGTAGTTTTGCTTGCCGGAATTCTAACGCTTATTCCGGGCAATACTCAAGATTATTTTTCCGAAACGCAACCGAATTTTCATAAAAGTACACCTACAGAAAAAATAAATTCAACGGTTCCCGAAAAGGAACTCAAAAAAGACATCATAACAGACAAACGAAACTTCAGCCAATTGAAAAAAAATAATCTCACAAAAAAGAATGAGTTCTTGACTGAAACAATCGTAACTGACACAACAGGCAAGCCAATGGCCGATAAGAGTATTCCGACAAATAAAGACAGCTTAATGCCGAACAAAAAAAGGCTTCCCCTACCTCAGCAAGCTGCTGATGACCGCAAGAAACGATTAAACTTTGGTTTACATATTAACGGAGCTTTAGCATACACCAAAGGAAATACATACTCCGAGCCGGGCTTATCAACCGGTTTCACAATTGACTATCAAATAAATGACCGTCTGGCTGTAGAAACCGGAATATCTGTAAGCAATTTACAATTCGGATTTCAAAACAGCAACGGAGATTATACCACATCCTTGAGTGCAACGCAACTTGCAGACAACATCGAAAACAAGGCCGGAATAATTGCCACAGATATACCGCTGAACATAAAATTCCATACTCGAAAATTTGTTTTTACCGGCGGAGTTTCTTCTCTGGTCTATCTGCATGAAGAATACACAACAGATATTGTAATAAAAAACAGCGAATCCTCCAATTCTTCTGATACTCAAACTATCAACTACAGCAGCTCTTACAATGCTTTTGAGAATTATAATCTTGCCGGGGTAATTAACCTTTCGGTCGGGTATAAGTATCCTATGTCAAAGGGAATACTAATTTTTGAGCCTTTTACTAAGATTCCCACCGGAGGGCTTGCCGGTCAAAATATAAGTTACGGCTACTCGGGTATACAAATTCACTATCAGTTTTAAAATGCCGAAAAAAAAATTGAATATCTATTAAACGGTGAGTGTACTCTGAAAAGTCTTTTTTGACAGGATTGACAAGATTTACATGTTTTTGTTAAATCATAAAGCTCTTATTATCAGCACAATACTGTTTTCGTATTTACATGATTTTCCAAAAACGGTGTTTTCGGAGTGGACTCAACGGTTAATAATTTGACTTTTACAAAGAGTGTATTTGTTGAACAGCAAGGTATTGTATCAATAAATAATTAAACCATTTAAAGTATCACAGCGAAGCCGATCAGTCCATCCCGTTATAAATTGGTTTAAAGTGGTACCTATAAAAGTCTGCTGCAACATCGGAATAGGCATATTGTTTTCCGGGGTATTTACTCCCGTACGGGAAAAACTTTTTGCCGGCATATTTTTCTATTTCGCTCTGAGAATCGGTAAACCCGTGGTTGTACGCCGAAGCGATAAATCGAATTTTCTCATTTACAGCTTTTTTTGATAAATCAAAACGCCGATTCACTATATCGTAAAATGCGGAAATATAATACAATTGGTAGGCTGTATTCTGTAGTCTTTTTACCCTGATTTTACGTCTGTCTTTGTCTCCGGATGAAGCAATAATCAGCAAACTGTATTTTTCAGAAAGTTCTTCGGAAGCAATAACAAATTGCTCTATTTTTTCTGCAAAAGATGCTTTTAACTGAAAATCTCCGACAGAAAAATCGGCATAGGCCGAACCGTACCTCACATATACTGTTTTCAGCATCTCAGTTTCAAAGTAGTCTTTTATAATGGAGTAGCGAATACGCTCGGGAAAAACAACAGGTAATAAAATTTCGGCCGGAATATCATTGTCCTGCATAATTTTCATTTGCAAAATTCGGTTTTCAGTCATATACTCCAAAGCGTGCTTATAGTCCGATCCAAAAACAGCAACGTATTTGGATTGTGCGTTGACTTGTACGGCACTCAAAAGTATCAGGATGTAAAAAGAGAACAGCAAAGAAGTTTTCATCGTGTTTTAACCGGGTTTATAGACCCCTAAATCTCCTGAAAGAGGACTTTTCAAAAACTTCTGTGAAGTTTTTGTTTTTAAGCCCCTCTATGGGTTTGGGGTCATTGTTGTCAAGAACAAAATAAATTTACCACCAATTTCATTCAATACAGACTTCGTTTGTTTTAATATAAAAAAATGGACAGTGTGTATAATTGTAAGTGCCTGAATGCCTGATAAAACAAATTTTGAAACAAATTCACACCTATTGTTATCTATCTCACTATCAGGCGTTTGGGTTCTCTCCAAATAATACCTGTGTCCAATTATATCGCAAAATCATATAGCAACCTTTATATTAAAGGAGTTCAGCTATTTAAAATATTAAAACAGACGAAGTCTGCAATAGAGCCAATCTTAAAAAAAGAACGAGAAAAATATTACACTACTTGGCCGCCGCCCGACTCAGTTTTTGATAAAACCGCCACCATCGTTCAGGAATATCGCCTTCTGTTGCAACCTTATAATCGTTAGGAGAGCATGAAACCAGAATATTTTTTTCTTCTTTCTTCTCAAAAAAGGGAACTTCCATCCACCATCGGCCGGTTTTAGGGTTTTTATAAAAAATCAATGTACTTTCCTCTTCTTCTGTTTGGATAATAAACTTTCGATATTCCGTAACAGGACGTTTAGGAAAGTCACCTTTTCGCAGCCAAACCCCTTGTATAAAGTGCCATACCAGCTGAGCCGTAAATTCAGC
Organism: Bacteroidota bacterium; assembly: GCA_034659855.1. Classification (GTDB taxonomy): domain Bacteria; phylum Bacteroidota; class Bacteroidia; order Bacteroidales; family JAADGE01; genus JAYEIA01. The sequence goes on along the minus strand of JAYEIA010000144.1, from coordinate 3,188 downwards.
GGTTTGATGGTCTCTGTCAAACTCAGGGTTCATTTCAAAAATACCAAATCCGCTCAAACGATCACTCATCCCGGCATATTTTGATAGTTGGCAAGCTTCCTCACCGCTAAATCCATGTACCGAAGCATTGGCTCTGCCGGGAGCATCAGACTGCCTGACTGCATTAATATCTATACAAGCAAAATCTGAATCTCGAAGAAACGGTTCATTTTCGTTTATTTCATTTTTTGCTTTTCCCAAGCGAATGCATTCAAACCATAGTTCATCCAATAAACTAATATCATCGGGCGAGTTGTAGTAGGTTTGATAACCGATGTGGGTATAATTAAAAAGATACGGACTGTTTTCCTGTATCAATTTAGAGAGAAATGAATGATTTTGAAAGGCATCATCGACCGGCCCCAAATCAAAACGTGCATCAATATTTGTTAAGTTAAACGGTTGCTTTAATGCATCATAAACTTTAAATACAGAATACATCAAATCTTGCGAACCCCCGATAATAACGGGAATAACCTGCAAACTCAAAAGGTAAAGGTACACCTCATAAAGTGCTCGATAAGTATCTTTTACTGTTTTTCCCTGCTTTAAATTTCCGAGGTCAAGTATTGGTATATCGTGTGAGGGCAAATACAAATTGTACAATTGCCTCCGTACAGCATCCGGGCTGTTTGCCGAGCCTTTATTATCAGAATTTCTGTCTTCGGGTACAGATAGAATTACCACCCTCTGTTCTGAGATTCGCTCTGCTGATAAGTCATTCTTACGAGCGGCTATGCGGTAAAATAAGTCACTATTTTTATGAATAGCCTTATATTCCGATGCCTCAAAATCAGGGAGGCTTATATAATCATTCAAATTCATTTCCATAGTTGACAGCTTAAGTAATGATACAATTATTTAATGGTATAATGGTGCAATAATTCAACTGATTATCAGTAATATAACAATATTAAAATACAGAAAATTTATGTGTTACTCCTTACTTAATAGAATACGGCTTGGTAGCGGTACTTTTTGCTGTATTTTTTTGAGCGAAGCGAAAAAAACATAACAAAAAGTGCTGACACCAAACCGATATTATGGTTTCTATTTTTGTCATATAATTCTATACTGTTTTGCGTAAACCTTAACCAAATTATTTTTTCTTCTTAGTTTTACTTGACGAAGATTTCTTTTTAGATGGTTTCTTCTTTGTATTCTTCTTTTTTGTATTTTTCTTTTTTGCCGCTGTTTTCTTTTTGGTCTTTTTCTTTGTCGTTTTTTTCTTAGGCTGCTTTTCAATTATTTCCTTGCATTGCTTCAAAGTCAATTTTTCCGGGTCTTTTACATCAGAAATATTGTAATATTTTCGTTTACTGTATATACAAGGTCTTCCCCAACGATCTTTAATAATTTTTATCGTATCATCTTCAGGGAATAACTTAATCTGGCGCTTTCTGTCTTTTTCTTTCTTCTCTTTGATAAGTTCAATGGCTCTACTCAAATCAATAGTCAATGGGCTGTCGGTTTTCTTTAGTGAAGCAAATTTGCCGTCATGTCTTACATACGGACCAAAACGACCTATAGCCGTTACCACCTTTTTATCTTCAAATTGACCAAGATCTTTCGGAAGACTCAATAAAGCCAAAGCATCATCCATGCTGAGGGTTTCAACATCCATACCTTTGAGCAAGCTGACATACTTTGGTTTTTCGTCTCCGTTCCCTTCACCTCTTTGAACAATGGGGCCGTACCTGGCAACTCTGGCAAAAACTTTTTCTCCGGTTTCTTCATCTGTTCCGAGATACCTCCCGTTTCCGGAAGATTTCAAAAGTGTCAATGCCTCTTCAAATGTGATGGTTTCCAAAAATTGGTCTTTTTGCAAACTCACATAGCTTGGTTTCTTTTCATCATCGGGAGCACCCAACTGAACCACCGGGCCAAATTTTCCCAACCGGACGGAAACCCGCTTGCCGGAATCCGGATGTTCACCCAAAATTCGTTCTCCCGTATTTTTTTCCGCCTCTTTAATGGTCTTTTGAACTCGGCTGTTAAAGTCAGAATAAAACTCATCAATCATTTTATACCACACCGTTTTTCCTTCGGCAATTTCATCAAAATCCTCTTCGGCTTTTGCCGTAAAATTATAATCAAGTATACTTTTGAAATGTTCTACCAAAAAATCGGTTACAACCATGGCGGTATCTGTGGGAAACATTTTTGACTTTTCAGTTCCGTAAGTCTCTTTTTTTACCGACTGCTTTATTTCTTTGTCTAATTCAATATAACGGAACTTTCTCTCTGATCCCGGTCTGTCCTCTATCAAAACATAGCTTCTGTTTTGCAAAGTGGATATTGTCGGGGCATAAGTAGAGGGACGTCCGATTCCCAATTCTTCCATTTTTTTCACCAAAGCGGCCTCGGTATATCTTGCCGGGTGCTTTGTAAAAACTTCACGGGCTTCGGCATGAATAAATTTAAGCTTTTGATTTTTCTTAAGCGGCGGCAAAAAATCTGAGTTCTTAGCAATATCCGATTGGTTGCTGTAATACGCTTTCAAAAAACCGTCAAAAACCAAAACTTCTCCGACAGCATCAAATGAATGCTCCGTTCCGTCGGCATTAATAATTACTTTCGTCTTTTCAAAAACGGCTTGACTCATCTGCGAAGCCAACGTACGTTTTCTGATAAGTTCATACAATCGTTTTTCATCATAACTGTTCCCGCCGCTTTTTCTCGATATATTTGTGGGGCGAATAGCTTCGTGTGCCTCTTGAGCTCCTTTTGTTTTTGTTTTAAAAACACGCTTATTATAATATTTTTCTCCGTATTCTGTTTCAATTTGTTCCTTTGCAGCGTTCAAAGCAAAATTTGACAAATTAAAAGAATCCGTACGCATATATGTAATCAAACCGGATTCGTACAGGCGCTGGGCAGTTCGCATGGTCTTACTAACCGAGAATCCCAATTTACCGGCCGCCTGTTGTTGCAATGAAGATGTCGTAAACGGCGGTGCAGGTGAACGTTTTCCTTCTTTTTTGCTAACATCGGAAATAATAAAATCTTTGCCTTTAACAGCCTTAAAAACGTCCAATGCAGATTGTTCACTTTTGAGTTGGTTTTTATATTTGGCTTCAAAAGCATCTTTTTTATTACCGGAAGCACTCAATAATGCACCGGCTCTGAATGAACTTGTTGGTTCAAAG
>JAYEIA010000143.1:0-2111 GCA_034659855.1 Bacteroidota bacterium | reverse complement strand
AAAAACTTCCGTTGTGTCCTATTGCACAATCGCTGTCGTCCATATCAATATATTCTGTACTGCCGTAACTGCCGTTGCTTTTTACTCCTTTTTTGTTCAAAAATTTTATGTATTCGGCATGCGTTACTTCATATTTTCCTATATAAAAATCGGAAACTGTTACGCTGTGTAGGTATTCATTATCATATTCATTACTTCCCATTTTAAAAGTTCCGCCTTTTACGTATATCATATTGGAAGTGCCGGGAAACGAGTCGTGGCGGCAAAGGCGTTCTTTATTTTGCTGTGCCGTGTAGGCATGCTCACCGTTTGGGTAGCGGCGCAGGAACTCGGTATAAGCTTCGTAGGTATTTTGCTCTTTGGCCTTGTCCCAAGCCATATTTTCATAGGAATATTGCGGCACGGCTTGTAACTTAAACTGTACGGCGACTTGGGTTAGTTCGCCCCACTCGGTGGCGGCATCCCAAATAATTTTTTTTCGGCTGCCCGGCTGTATGTCTTGTCCGGCATCTCCCTGCAAATTCCTCAGGGCATCGGAGAAATTCTGTCCGCCGTCGGTACTGCAAAATACTCGTACTTCGTAGAGTTGTTCGGCATTGGCATCCGTTAAATCATAGGTAATTTCTATGGTATTATCTTGGGAGTTTTGCTTAAAATTCAGATTTTTAATTTCCTGTGCAAACGCCCCTGCAAATGCAAATACCAAAACTGCCGATAATAATAGGTGTTTCCCGAACCGTGCCACCGCTCGAAGCGAGGGTACGGTTGCAGCATTAAAATTGCAGCTAATTTTAGAATGAAAGTGCATATATATTTGTTAATGAAAGTATATGAATTTTATTTTCTTAATTTTTTGATACCTGCCACTGCATAGAGCGGTGGCACGGATTAAGACAGCTCTAATGTTTAAAGAAAATAAAAGAACTTTTGCTTTCCTGCATTCGCTTATAATATGGCTGCGGTGAAGCACTCTTTAAATATACCGGTACCAAAATCTCCAATCTTACCAATGACGTTTTACTCCTTTCCAGCCCCAAAAGCATATATTTCATCAACTGCGATTTATCGGGCGTGGTCTTTCCGGCGGCATCAGAGGTAATAAATTCATAGGTTTTATTTTCCCGGTGCAAAGCCATTTCTATTTCTACGGAAGTTAAATTTCCGGGAGTATCAAACACCGGCTGCCCGCCTTTTTCAAATTTCGGATCAAAATAGGCACTATAGCAAGCATCCACAATCACCAATTTATGATTAACATTGATTTCATTCAATTTTTCTCGCAGCTCATTGTAAGTAATGCAAGTACGGTATTTGTCATTCGGGTTGCCGTCGGCAGGCACAAAAAAACCGGTACGATTGCCGTAGTATCCGTGTCCGGAGAAAAAAATGAGCAGTTGCCCGTCGTTTGCCCACTTGCCGTTCAAATAGTTTTTTTCGTATTCGTCTAACTTTTTAATTATATCTTCGTATTTAGGATCTTTGAGTAATTCGGCTTTGAAACCGTAATCGTCTTCAAGTTTTGTTTCCAACTTTAGGGCATCACCTATGGGGTTGTACAGTTTCTTATCATAGGAATAATCTTCTACTGCAAATAATAAGGCACGGTCTTTTCCGGTTCTGTCAAATTGTTGTCTGCGTTGTATAATAATCGTCTCCGGACTGCTGTTGTTTCCCAGCTTATCAGTGGCCTTTACGGTAAAGGTATTTTGAAGCCCGAGTAAATCTACCCGATGTTTAAAACGTCCTTGCGCATCAACATCTACTACTGTTCGGTCAATAATTATCTGCAGAACCCCGCTCGGGTCTTTGGCATAGCCGGTTATAAAAAAACTGTTCCCGGTTTGTACAGATCGGTAATCACAAGTAAAATTAATTACAGGACCGACTTTATCAATTTCCGGATCTTCGCTTTTTATAACAACCGGTCCAATATTACTTACTGCCTCTATTGGTTCCTGTGCCGTAATGCTTGCAGTCCAAATAATTAGAAAGGCAAAAATGCTTGTTGTTTTGTTCATTGTATTTCGGTTTTTTGTTCTTTATTCGTTTGTATCAATTTATCCGTGCCACCGTTCCAAACGGTGGCACGGATAAATTGATACAAACGAATA
>JAYEIA010000142.1:0-2122 GCA_034659855.1 Bacteroidota bacterium | reverse complement strand
TTTAAGTTTTGAAGGCAAGTTGTCGGATATTGATAACGAGCGATATGACCAATTCAAAGCTGATGGTATTCTGGACTTGCAAAACTTTGAGTTAACGGGAGCGGATTATCCACCGACTCAAATATCCAAAATGTTACTTCGATTTTCGCCTCAATATGCCGCACTTGAAACCTTTAATGCACGTTCCGGAAAGAGTGATTTTATAATGGACGGCCGCATTGACAATATTTTGAATTATGTATTTGAGGATGAATTATTAACCGGCAGATTGAATTTTAAGTCTGCTCTGATAGATGCAGATGAATTGATGGCTTCTGAAAGCTCCGAGCTTCCTGACGATAACGGAGACAGTAATGAAGTACCTGCAGATGAAATGTCGGAGGGAGATGAAGTCATTCGTATTCCCGAAAATATAAAATTTGTACTGAATGCCGACATTAAAAAACTTATCTACGACGGTATGGCCATTGAAAATATACAAGGATTGATTTCGTTGGATGCCGGCAAAGCAAGCATGAAAAACCTTAGCATGGATATGCTCGGGGGGACAACAAAAATGTCAGGAAGTTACAATTCAAAACCGGAAAAGCCACTGGCCGATTTTAACTTGGATTTGTCGAATGTTGATATCAAAGCATTGTATGAAAATTTTATGAGTATTCAAGAAATGGCACCGATTGCAAAATACTGCTCCGGGAATATTTCGGCCAAGCTCTCTTTAAATACTGCTTTGGATAATGAAATGATGCCTGACTACCCTACCCTTAACAGTGCCGGGAATCTGAGTTCGAGAGCAATTGGGATTACTAACAATAAGCTGTTTGAGGCTTTGGGCAATAAAACAAAAATAAGTATGCTGAGTAATCCGACACTTAAAGATGTGAATCTGAGTTTCGAAATAAAAAATGGAAACTTGGAAGTGAAACCAACAGAGTTCAATATAAAAGATATAGAAATGTCACTTGCCGGAACTCAAAATATAAACACAGCCATTGATTTTGATTTGGGAATGAATTTACCCAAAAAGTATGCATCAAAATTTTTATCAAAAATACCGCTGAAAAATATGCCTGAACATGTTGAATTAGCTGTAGGAATCGGAGGTACCAATGATAAACCAAAAATTACAAGTGTAAACAGCAATATAACGGGCGGAATAAAAGAGGAGATTACCGAAAAAGTTGAAGAAGTAAAAGAAGACCTCAAAGAAGAAGCTCAAAAAATAATTAATGAAGCACAAAAGAAGGCGGATGCAATTATAGCGGCGGCTGAGCAACAAGCAGAAGCTTTAGACGCCAACGCAAAGAAAGCCGGAGACAAGTTAGTTTCAGAGGCTGAGCGACAAGGTCAAAAATTAGTTGATGAAGCGAGAAATCCGATTACAAAAGCAGCCGCAAAGAAGGCCAAAGCAAAAATGATAAAAGAAGCACAAAAAAAATCCGGACAGTTGCAAAATGAGGCCAAGAGTAAAGGAGACAAAATCATTAATACGGCTGAAAACAAAGCGGATAAAATCATGGAAGAGGCTCGACGAAAGGCGGACAGTCTGTAGATTTAGATTGTATTGAATGACTGTTCAGCAGAAACTGTTTATCTTTTATGAATGGGAGTTGCCGAACAATTTGGCAAAAAGAATATTAGTGTCATGTCAAGTATGAATTTTCGCACCAAGCATTGCTCTTTTTCCTTTTTGAGAACTTAAAAAAAGACTCACGCAGCTATGATGCTCACTTTTTGTAAGTCCACAAAAAGAAATAAATAACGGCAACTTACCCGAAATTTCATACTTGATGTGACACTATAGCCATTGATACTTTAAACGGTTAATAATTTTACTTTTACAAAGAGAGTATTTGTTGAATAGCAAGATATTGTATCATTATATCATTGACTAATTAAACCATTTAAAGTAGAAATACATAACCGGAAATTTGAATATTATCTTGTAAAAGCCTTATAATCATCATATTCAAAAAAATACCTCTATTCTAAACTATAGCCACTTAGTCTTAAGATATTTTTTGACAAGCACAGCCCCAAATTTCAGGAAACAGAAAAAAAGCCGACAGCGAAAACTGTTGGCTTCTTTATAAGAGTGCTTAGTATACTCATTTCAGCTTAG
>JAYEIA010000141.1:0-10699 GCA_034659855.1 Bacteroidota bacterium | reverse complement strand
AATTTGTCAGCTATTATTCTTGCGTTTATAATTGGCCCGAAAACGACATTCTTGACGAACGAACGAATGAATATTTCTTTGAAGACATTGCTTCGGTACGTAATGATACTGAACTCATGGACTATACCCTGCTCGGGGAAGAGAATAATGAAAATGAAAAGAAAACCGCAATCAATGCCAAAGTATTTAAGCTGACCAATATGTCGGGAGATTCTTTAACTCTGATAACGGAAATCCCCCTGCTGAATGTTCCGGACTCATACGTCAATAATTTAGAAAAATTGGTACGTGCCATGCGCGTACTCCTACGAAACAGAAGATACGGAGAAACAATACAAGAGGAAGAAAAAGCAACCGAAATGAAACCTGCCGACCAAGAAAAAGCTGACAAAATGAACAAAAATGATAAAAGTGTCGGCTATTTCCACCAACAACTAAGGGAAATTTACGACGAATATTCCGCCGACTTGGAAAAAGAAAAGGCCGAATTAAGGAATGATGACCGGGAAAATGAAAATTAACAGGTCTATCCGTCAGCGTTTTTATGAAAAAACGGAGAAACGACTCCGCTTACAAATGCTTTGTCCTCATCCCAAACATCTTTCAAGGTACGCTCAATAAGTTTAGGGTTATTGACTTTACGAGATATTCTGCTTATTTTTGATTTCATACGCATATGGCTGATAACTCTGCTGCCACCATACATAATAAGCCATAAAAAAACCAACCATAATATGCCGTATGAACCAACACCCAAAGCAAATGCAGGAATAGAAGCAAAAGACAACAAGGCGGAAATTACAAAAAACTCCGTAAAGTACATTTTAGTATTAAGCTTCAGGAGATTCCCTACCGTAGAAAATTCCAAACGTCCTTTGGCAATAGGATTAAAAATATTCCATCCGTTCCAAACAAAACGAAAGATTGTCCCGGAAAATGCTAAGCTGCGTTTTGTTTGCTTTATATTTCCGTGTTGAATATACGAGTTGTGAAACTCCTCTTTAAACAGTTCAAAAAAAATATCAATATACTCTTGTTTCTCCTTAAGAGTAGTAAAATATTGTTCCGTTTTATTTTGAATTATAAAATCAAGCATCATTAGTTTCTTTCGAGTGTAAAGTTAAGGATTTTTTGCAAAATACAATAAAATACAATTTCATTTCCACACAAAACAATCAATAAATTTGGCATGTTTCATAAATAATTAAAAAACTTTACACTTTTATTAAAGCCGTAGGCATTAATATAATTTACAAAAGTGTAAAGTTTTTATAAAACATGCCATAAATATCTTTGATACTTAAAAATTGTTGTCCGGCTTTGAAGACTTAAAAGTTCCTAATGGTCTTAAAATCACTACATAAAAATCATACGTATAAAAACTCAAATTGCTGTCATCAGATTTAACCCGGCATGGTATATGCATTCCTTTAGACGTAGATACAGCGATATACCTATCAATATTGATAATTTTTTTATCCAAATAAACTAACCCAATGTCTGAAAAAATGCATCTGAAAAATATGGCAAAACTCATCGGACTACTTTTATTTATAACTTCGATAATGAATGCAACTGCCCAGCAGGCATATAATGACACACTATGGAAACGTGAAATATATATCGGAATTGACTTTCGGAATCCGGCCAATATATCGATAAGGGAAGTTCCGGTTTTGTTGACAGAGGCAGTAAACAACAAAAAAATTAATGTGTATGAAAATGAAAAGCTGAAAAAAATTATTCCTAATGACATGTTTTTGGGAAACCTGGGACAAGAAGAATCAATAATTGATGATTACGAAATTGACGAATACGGGAATCAAATCCCCATTCAATATACTGTTATCTCTGACCCCAATCCGAATAAAATAATTTCAATTATTTTTATGGTCAATGTATCCTACACCATGCATAAAGGTCAAATTAATTATGATATTATTGCCGCCAACCCCATTGCCGTGAGTAATGAATCCAGAGGGACCGTAACCAAAGTCGGTTGGTTGGCTTACAGAGAAATAATGCCGATTTTGCAGCTCAACAGAGTCAAAAACAACAACTTAATAAGCCACCTGACTCTGCATGATTATGTTTATCTTAAAATTTCAAGATACGAAGACTATGTGTTCCAAATAAACAGTGCATCGGGGGAGGCCATATGGAAGGAAACCGGAGCAAAAGGACCTTTTAACCCCAATATCAATACGCTGATGAAAGAGGTTCAAACAAAACTCATGCTGATAAAAACAGAGCACAATATTTATAAATACTAATTCATCTGATGTTAAAAGAAAAAGACAACATATTAACCATTAAAATCAACCAAGCCGTGAAAGGATTAATGTTGGTTATATTTTGTTTTTTCATGACTTACTATGGTTCAGCTCAAATATCCGGCCCTGCTTTAGATAATTACAAAAGCTTAGAATGGGAGGGCGGAGGTGTATTTATACGGCCAACCTATGAAAGTTTCAAAACTAAAATCTATGATTACGAAAAACGGGAATCACTAATAAAAGAAGCTTACGAGTTTAAGAATATTATGCACATTCCGGCACCGACCGACAGGAGTTCTCTTGACAGCTTACATACCGAAGAACTTAATTCTCATTTCAGAGAAAACCTCGCGATTTTACTCACCCCAATAAGCAAATATGCCAAAGAGGTTGAGAAACAAAGTTCAAAATTTGAAGAGTTCGACAACGGCCTCATTGTAAATATGCTGATGAAAGACATCCCTGTTGTTGAACAAAATAAAACGCCCGGAAAAGTTAAAAATAAAACCCTGTATTTTATCAATGCCGAAGCCCTGGATGCTAACCCCAAATTTGCTCACAGCCTGCGTAAAGAGTACAATGCTTATGCAAGAAATAACAGAATAGAAGGCGGAAATTTTGAATACCATTTGCGATACCTCAAAGGCGATAAAGATGCCTACTGCATCCTCCCTTCCGGAATCAACTCCATATTTATAGTTTCTTATTCATTCCGGGGATTGACCTATGGTAAAAATGACTTACTCAAATCGATAAGAGATAATAAACTGCCGGCACAAATAGAAACAAACAGAACCTTTGGAACTAACAATAAGCTGAGAATTGCCAATATTTATCAAAACCCGTTTCCCGAAAACACGAATTATCAAACCAGAGATAACTACCTGACATTCAGATACAATAATGACACAAACAGTCGAAGCCTCAAAGAGTTTATCTCTCTCTCCAGGGTACTGAGTCAGTTGCGTTTTAATGCCGTGGCTCTCCCGGTTGATCCCCAAGGATTATTACTGAAAAACGGCAGCGATGCCGCATTTATAACTTTTGCCGAATGTATGCAACGCAACGATATTAAAGTCCTGATAACCATTAACCTCTACATGTTATCAGCTTATAAAGACAACCTGCTTGAATTTGTCAAACGACACAAACACTATATCGCCGGAATAATTGTTGAAGCCGGTGTATCTTTCAACAGCGACAAGCGGTACAACAGCCTTTACCCCGGAGGTAAAAAAAATGCAAATTGTGAAATGGCCAAAGAATTAGCCGACAACACATTAGTCATTTGGAGAGATAAAAAGCCCAAAGGCAAAGCCAAATGCAGCAATGATAAAATTACGATTCAATATTTGAGAACCAGCCCGGAGGAAACGAAGCTCTTTTTCAGACACTTTATCCAATATATGTCAATTTCATGGCATACAAATAACGAGTATGACAGCGAAAAAACCATTATACTCTATTTTCATACCGAAAAAGGCGGTAATTATTTTAAATCATTACAAACCAACTAAGCATGAAGTACCTTATCGGTCTTTTCCTTATCTTATTTTCTGCCGGTTCAATCCACGCACAATGGTTTAAAAAAAACCGCGACGCCAGTATATGCCCCGAAGGTTATATTCCTATTCCTGCCGGTAGTTTCAGAATGGGCGACAATTTTGAGAATATTTTCAAAATGCCCGTCAATGTCAGAAAAGTTTCAATCTCAAATTTCTTTTTCAAGAAAACCGAAGTGACCAATGAGGAATATAAAGAATTTGTTGAGTGGGTCAAAGACTCATTAGGTATAGGTGGTGACTATAGCCGCTCCGAAATAATTTATCAAATCAATGAAAAGCAAGAAATAGGTATCATCCCTGATTCTTCTGTATGGAGCAATACGCGAGATAATTATGCTCCGGCCTATTTTTCCTATTTTACCAATGATAAATACAAAAATTACCCGGTTGTCGGAATTACCTTTGAACAAGCACAAGCCTATTGCCACTGGCTTACACTGATAGATAAAAACAGTGAACGGATTTTTCATCTTCCTACAGAAGCCCAGTGGGAATATGCTGCAGGAATTGCAAAAGATAACGGAAAAAGAAATAAATTCCCGTGGCCGGGAGCTGATTGCAAAACAATGAAAGGACTGAGAACCGCAAATTATAAAATTGGTCCGGGACAATATGTCGGTGCGGGTTCCGGAGAGGTGATTTATACCAAACGGGTCAAAGAGTATTTTCCGAGTTTTATCGGCTTATACGACCTGGGAGGAAATGTTGCCGAATGGTGTATGGACAGCTACATACCGGTTTATTCGGATGTAGATAAAGATCCGGTTTACGTTGACAGAAATTCTGAGATTAAAGTCATCAGAGGCGGTTCATGGAAAGCCCCTTGGTATTTTATGCAAGGTGCTGCGCGCTGCTTTGCTCCAAAATCAATTCCTCGGAACTATATCGGATTCAGACCGGCAGCCACAATTATCGGTGCAAAATCTCGGCACGAAATGTATAAAAAATATTTTAAATAATACTTGACTCTTTTATGCCCGCTGTACCCCCAATCAAACATAATTAATGACCCCGCCGGTAGAGTTCCGAACCGCTCCGGTATAAGATTTCAATACATTATTTGTTTTACTGATTCTTAACAACCCGAGAAGAGCAAAAATTACGGCTTCTTTATACTCCACCAATTCATTTTCGGGAATTATTATCTTATGCTTTGTGAGTGCCTCAATTCTCAATACAAGGAACTTATTAAACGTGCCGCCGCCTGTCATAAATATTTCACCGACAGCATAAGGTTGAGTGGCTTCAGAAATTTGCACGGCAACATGCTCATAATAAGTTCTGAGCTTGTCCGACACCGATTCCGAGAATTTATTTAACAAAGGAAATACCTCAGCCTCAACAAACTCTCGGCCTAATGATTTCTGTTGTTTTTTAGTGTAATACGAAAGATTATTCAATTGGGCCAGTAGTTCAGGTATTATCTTCCCGTTGCGACCTTTTTTGCCGTCTTTATCAAAAGTTAGTCCCAACTCACCGACCAAATGATTAGTTACAATATTTACCGGGCAAATATCAAAAGCCACCCGCTCACCGTCGTTTAAAAAGGAGATATTCGAAAAGCCCCCCAAATTAAGATTGAATGTATATTTTCCGAAAAGTAAGCCGTCTCCGAGAGGGACTAAGGGAGCCCCTTGGCCTCCCAAAGAAATGTCCGTCGTTCTGAAATCGGTAACAGCCGAAATCCCGGCAGCGGCAGCAATGTACGCCCCGCGACCTATTTGAAGACTAAGCCCGTTCTCCGGCTCATGAAATACCGTATGCCCATGTGAGGCAATAAATTCGGCATGCAGTTGGTCGCCCAAAAATTCCTTGGCTTGTTTCCCGATAAAGGTTCCGTATTCGTTGTGCAATTTTACTAATTCATAGCCGGTCAATGTTCCGGCCTTCGACAATTTATTACGCATTTGCTCATCATAAGGCACCGTATGAGATTTTAAAATTTTATAATTTATAAAACTCCCGTCACCGCTAAATTCTGTCAAAGCCAAATCCAAACCGTCTAAGGATGTTCCGGACATTACGCCCAGTATTTTCATCGTTGCCATATTAAAATTTTTCAACAAACATACTTAACATATCCGAAAAAACCGTCTTTCGGCAGCAATAATATAATCCGGTAGATTCTATCCTCTGCCCTATACAGAACAATAATTGTTCTTCCAACTGTTGACTTAAATTTGAAAGACTATTACGACTCCCCTTAAAAAATAATTTCAAAAAAGCCGAACAGTCTATTAAGCAACAATTTGACCGGGTTTGATTCAATCGCATTCATAATGCATGCTAAAGCTGTTCATCAGACCTATTCTTTGCCGGATTTTATGTATCTTTGCATTTTTAAAGAAATTAATGATATGGATGACAATATATTACTGGAAAAATTAAAAAATGTTCAGGAGCGGTTTAAGAAAATTGAAAAAAAACTTACCGACCCGAATATCATTTCCAATATGGATAAGTACGTGAAACTCAACAAAGAATACAAAGAGTTGGAAGTGTTGGTAAAAATACGTAAAGAGTACCGAGAGACCATCAGCAATATAGACTATTCCAAAGAGGTTCTGTCCGAAGAATCAGATAAGGAAATGATTGAAATGGCAAAACTTGAATTGGAAGATTTAAAATCCGAAAAGGAAAAACTCGAAGAAAAAATAAAGACCCTACTCCTACCTAAAGACCCGGAAGACGACAAAAATGCTATTCTGGAAATTAGAGCCGGAACAGGCGGTGACGAAGCCGGAATTTTTGCCGGTGATTTATTCCGTTTATACACAAAGTATTGCGAGAAGAAAGGTTGGGAAACCAATGTAACCAATATTCAGGAAGCCTCTTCGGGGGGCTACAAAGAAGTAGTTTTTGAAGTGAAAGGAAACAACGTTTACGGAATAATAAAATACGAATCGGGCGTACACCGTGTACAGCGCGTACCCGAGACAGAAACCCAAGGGCGTGTTCATACTTCGGCGGCAACGGTAGCCGTGCTGCCCGAGGCTGAAGACTTTGACATTGAAATAAAACCGGAAGATGTAAGAAAAGATACATTTTGCTCGTCGGGGCCGGGCGGACAATCCGTAAATACAACCTACTCGGCGATACGTTTAACACACGAACCCTCCGGAATTGTAGTAACTTGCCAAGATGAAAAATCGCAGCTTAAAAACTTAGACAAAGCAACCAAAGAGCTTAAAACTCGATTGTATAACTTGGAATACCAAAAATATCTGGATAACATTTCGTCGAAGCGAAAAACAATGGTCTCTTCCGGTGACCGCTCAGCAAAAATCAGGACTTACAATTATCCGCAAGGGCGTATAACCGACCACCGTATAAATTACACGGCATACAACCTGCAAGCAGTAATGGATGGAGATATTGACGAAATAATTGAGAAACTGCAAATAGAAGAAAATGCTGAAAAATTAAAAGAAAGCGGCATGGAATAATGAGTTCAGTTTAAAAAATTATAAAGTTGAAAGTTTATAAAGTTAAAGTGTTAAAAATAAAAATTCTAAGTTAATTGTAAAATAATTTATAAAACCCTGATAATTAGGTACGTAACTTGTTTTACTAAAATAAAACATATTTTTTAGACCAGACTTAATAAGACTTTACACAGTATAGGAAATGAGTATGAAAGATTGGATTAAAATAATGGCATTTACATATGGTCATGAAGCCGGAATGGCGAGAAGCATATTGGAATCTGAAGGGCTGTCAACTCATATTCAAGATGAGTTAACGAATCAAGTTCTAAACCATTTATCAAATACAATTAGAGGCGTAAAGCTTTATGTAAAAAAAGAAGATTACAATAAAGCGGGTCAAATACTGATTAATGCCGGCTACTTAAAAGAAAAGAACGAAAATAAGAATGCATTTTCAAAAAAGTTGGAGATAGTTACCTCCAAGATACCTCTATTAAACAAAACCATATTTGAATTTAGATTAATCATTATTTTAACCTTAGTTTTTACTGCTATTTTTTTTTTACTAACCTATAAAGCATAACTGAGTTCAGTATAAAAAGTATAAAGTTTTAAAGTTAAAAGTATTATTTTCTAATATGGAGACTATAAGGCTTTTACAAGACAATATTCAAATTTTCGGAGGTTGAGCATGTTGCTTGCAAACAAGCCCCGAAAACCGGTTTCGACTCCGCTCAACCTCCGGAAAAACTAACGTCATTTTAAACTATAGCCATTTATCGTTACAATATCAATTCAATCAATATTTTATACTACTTTCTATTGAAAGTTTATAAATAAAGTAGGTTAATACAAAAATATTTCTACAATTTGGAAACAACAAACTCAAAAAAGCCGGAAATATACTTTAACCGGTTAACAGTTTAACTTTTACAAAGCGTGTATTTGTTGATTAGCAAAGTATTGTATCATTATATCATTGTATCATTATATCATTGTATCATTGTATCATTTAAAGTATACAAACCCCATGAAAATATCTGCCCTAAAAGAACAAATTCTGAGAAAAAAAACGTTCCTCTGTGTCGGTTTAGATTCTGACATTAAGAAACTGCCCAATTCTGTACGGTCAGCCGACGACCCGGTTTTTGAATTTAACAAAGCCGTCATTGATGCCACTCAGGCCTATGCGGTGGCCTTTAAACCCAATACGGCGTTTTATGAGCAGCTGGGGGCCAAAGGCTGGGACAGTTTGCAACGCACAGCAGAATACATCAAAACCAACTACCCGGAATTATTTCTCATTGCCGATGCCAAAAGAGGAGATATAGGAAATACATCCAAAATGTATGCCCGCACGTTCTTTGAACAAATGCCGTTTGATGCCGTTACCGTGGCCCCTTACATGGGTCATGATTCCGTTACACCTTTTCTGGAATTTAATAACAAGCATGTCATTCTTTTGGCGCTGACTTCAAACCCGGGAGCTTCCGATTTTCAATTGAAAACACTGCCCGGCTCCGGAATGCTCTATGAAGAAGTTTTGCGAGTATCCAAACATTGGGGAAATGAAAATGCCCTGATGTATGTTACCGGAGCCACCAAAGCCGAAAAATTAGAAACTATACGCCGGCATATCCCCAAGCATTTTTTACTCGTACCCGGTATCGGGGCTCAGGGCGGAGACCTGAAATCGGTTATTCAAAACGGATTGACCCCTGACGGCGGATTGCTCATTAACTCTTCACGAGGAATTATTTTTGCCGATGACAGCAAGAATTTTGCAAATTCAGCGGCCAAGCAAGCTCAAAAACTTCAAACACAAATGGCTGAAATTGCCGGCGTATTTTTTGAAAATACTCTCTAAAAATCCCACAAAAAATTTCTGTTTTTTTAGAAATCTTCGTAAATTTAAAGAAATTTAAACTCATGAATTTTTCAAAAAAACAAAATGCGTTTCAACTTTCTCCGATTGTCCACGGACATTGGAGATTAAACGAGTGGCATTATTCTGCACAAAAATTACTCGCTCTCACTCAACAGTTAATTGAATTGGGCGTAACATCTTTTGACCACGCCGACATATACGGCGACTATACCTGTGAAAATTTATTCGGAAAGGCAATAAAACTAAAGCCGGCCATACGCCAAAACATTCAAATCGTGAGCAAATGCGGCATTAAACTAATGTCTGATAAGTACCCCGACAGAAAAATAAAATACTACGACTACAACCGAGACCATATCCTTCATTCGGCCGAAAATTCACTCAAAAACCTACATACAGACTATTTAGACCTTCTGCTGCTGCACCGCCCGTCTCCTTTTTTTAATCCGGAAGAAGTGGCCGCAGCCTTTTCTGAACTCAAACGCTCGGGGAAAGTACGACATTTTGGAGTATCCAATTTTAATCCGGCTCAATTTGATATGCTTGAAAGCTTTACGGATGAAAAATTAGTAACCAACCAAGTAGAAATTTCACCTGCTCATTTGGAACATTTCGAGAACGGTAATATTGACTTCTTTCTTAAAAACAAAATTCGCCCCATGGCATGGTCTCCTGTTGCCGGCGGACGACTATTTCACGGCCGAGATGATAAATACAAGCGTATTCGAGATTGCGTGAAAACCATTGCAAAAAAGGAGAATACGAGTCCGACAAAAATTATATATGCCTGGCTGTTCAATCATCCGGCAAGAATAATACCCATTGTAGGCAGCGGAAAACTGTCGAGAATTAAAGCTGCCGTAGAAGCCCAAGTCATCAATCTTTCTGTTGAAGATTGGTTGAGAATTTACAATGCTTCGCAGGGTAAGGACTTGCCTTAACGAATAGCCACTGACGTTCAAAACCATGTTAGCAACTTGTTTTCAATCGTTTAGTATTTTCGTTAAATATGTTTTTAGTTTGGGTAAATGCTTTTTTATGATTTGCCAAACTTCTTCGGGTAAAATGCCGAAATAATCGTGTACTTAAACATTACGAAAAGCATATATCTTTCGCCAATCAATTTTGGGGTATTGGTCTTTGAATGTATCGGTTAATTTTGATACGCTTTCGCCCAAAACAATAAAATTCATCATAACGGCATCAAAACTTTCGGTATCGTTTTCAAAATCATCGGCGGTTTTCAGGTCGCTTGTGTATTTGAAAATCTTTTCAACCTTTAACAACCAAATACGTCGGATTACCAATAACCACATCAAAACCGCCTTTGTGTTCCGGACGGAATGCGTGTCTATGGGTGCATATCATTTGGTTGAGCCGACGGGTAAATGCGTGTTTAGAAGTGCATATCATTTCGTTGAGCCGACGGGTAAACCCGTCGGTTTGGTATTGTTCTTTGTCTTTTATTAATACGGGTTTGAAACTTTTCGCCCAAAATTTTTCTTTGATTCCGTCGGCGTATTGGACTTTTTGCTTTTTTGA
>JAYEIA010000140.1:0-33355 GCA_034659855.1 Bacteroidota bacterium | reverse complement strand
CAGGACAGGGAGGTTATTTTAATGTACAGCATGATTTTGGTGTTAACTGGGCTCTTAGTGTAGAAATGGCTGACGGCGGAGCGGGTACTTTGACTTACGATAACCCAACACAGTCAGTAAGCTTTAGTTTTCCGCAAGATCAGTGGTTTGAAATTGTAATGGATATTGATATGCAAGACGCTAATGATGAAATTACATTGACTATTAACGATGTTGTAGTTCATACATGGATGTTCAGCCTTTCTCAAAGTGCAGGCGGACCCATGAAAGTTTTGGATTGCATTAATTTCTACGGATACCCTGATGTAAGTCCTCCTTATTATGTTGATGATTTTAAATTTATTCAAACAGCAGCTCCTATTGAGCACCCTGAACTTGAATTAAGTGATGCAGCTTTTGAAGTTGATGGTTTAACAAATGAAACACTGACTCTGACTAACACCGGAGAAGAAGAAATGACTTTTGAAGCCTTGGTTTATTACCCGGCTCCTGATCCTGTAAAATCTGTAAGTAATAGTACTGTTGCAGCTAATTCTACTCAAAAAACAGTAAGATTAAACTCTTTGAGTTTTGAAAAAATGGATAAAGTTATTGAAGTTAATTTAGACCCTAAAGATGAAAACTTAACACATCTGACAGGTGATGTTGGAGGAAGCCTCGGATGGGGTGGTACGAGTAATGTTGATGCACAAGCAACAGCTTTATTCAAATATGATAATAATGCAACTGCCGGTGTTGACCTTAAAGATTATATCGGGATGGAAATTTCAACAGTTATCATTATGGCAGGTGATGCACCTGTTGGTGAAAGTACTGTAGAAATATTTGCAGGACGTGACGGTTATACAAACGGACCTAAAGATGCAGCTGTATATACACAAGGTTTTACTGCTGTAGGCGGCGGACAAGCACCTGTTTTATTAACAGACCCTGTTTTTGTAAGCGGTAAAGATATGTTTGTTGGTTGGTCATTTACTCAAGCAGTCGGAGAACACTGTGTATCAATGGATGCCGGACCCCCTGCTGATGATGCCAACTGGACTAATACGGGAGTTGCTTGGAGTGAAGTTTCAAATCCTGATTTCGGAAACTTTGGTATTGTTGCCGTTTTAACCGGAACTCCAATTCATCAGTGGTTAACCCTTGATATGACTGAAGGAACAGTTGATGCCTACGGCGGAACTCAAGATATTGGATTACAATTTGATATTACAGGCATGGATGCCGGCGATTATACATCAACAGTAGCTGTAAAGACAAATGATAATGATGATGGTGAGGCATTTAATGAAATTCCTGTAACATTAACTGTTGCTGTTGGAGTTGAAGGTACAGAAAAAGTAAGCATTGCTACTTATCCGAATCCTGTAAACAGTGAATTCACAATTAATTCAAGCGAGGAAATTATGAATGTTACTGCTTTTGATATTTCAGGTAAAGAAGTTTTGAGTTTACACATCAACGGAAAAATGAAAACTATTGATACCTCAAATCTTACAAGCGGCGTATATATATTCAAAATTAATACATTAAGCCAAACAGTAACCAGAAGAATTGTAGTTGAATAATTCTTTTTGTTTCAAATAATAAAAGGCTGTTCGTAAGAGCAGCCTTTTTTATTTAGAAGAAATGAATTTTTTATTTATTTTTGTGTTAATAAGTAGTGATTGAACGAAAACTCTATATTTAAAGCGATACTCGTTTTTCAATAGAAATTTATCTTTGAATGTTAAGTTATCAGATAGTCATTTTTAGTTATTCAATAGTCATTGAACTTTGAAACTTAATGACAGCACAGCAAATGAATATTAATGACAATTAAATGACAAAAACATTCAAATATAAATTTTGCTTAAAATACAGTTATAGCAATCCGTTCATAGTTTTCTTTCAGAGACTAAGTAGTTGAGTGAATAAAAACGACACTTCTATGTTTTGTATAATCCTGTATTTTAAGCCTTAGCAAATTTTTAATTGTTCATTATTAATTATTATTTATTAATTGATTATTCATTATTTATTGACCACTAAAATTAGTCTAAATGAAAAATTTTATAAAGTTTCTGTTTAAAAGAAGAGAAAAAATAGAAAAGAAAGATCGTCTGTTTTATGTCAGAACTTCTAAAATTTCTGATAAGCAGGAGACCAAATCAGGCCTTATAACCGGTTTAGGAGTTGAAAAAGGATTTAAGTTTATTGAAATAACATTTGAAAAGCCTCCGGTAATCAAAAGCAAAGAACGAGGAATCTCAGTAGTTGAGCAGCAGGTTGAAGTAGAATTTACAAACAGAGAAATTTATGATGACCTTAAAGCGTTTCAGGACTATGATTTTTCTGTTAGCTTGTTGCATATCAAACCAAACGGGAAAGCTTTTCTGTATGGCGAAAACATAGGGTTATTTGTAACAGGACTGTCGGAGAAGAAGCTTAGCTTGCAAGGAAAAGAAGAGGATACTTTTTATTCAGTCGATTCTGATTTTGCGGCCGGCTTGGTCTAAAATTTTTGATGTCGGATGATTGTTTGCATTGAATTTTCGTTTGAGTTGTACCGTTAAATAATACAATTTCTATCAAATAATGGAGTTCCGGGCTTGTGTTTTTTTAAGTTTCGGGTTTAAATACAGACTTCGTCTGTTTTAATATTTTAAATAGCTAAACTCCTTTAATATAGAGGTTGCTATATGATTTTGCGATATAATTGGGCACAGGCATTTGGAGAAAATCCAAACGCCTAATAGTGAGATAGACAGCAATAGCTGTGAATTTGTTTCAAAATTTGTTTTATCAGGAATTCAGGCACTTACAATTATACACAATGTCCATTTTTTTATATTAAAACAGACGAAGTCTGCATTTGAAAGTGACAGAATAAAATGAGACAAAAATTTTTAGCTATTCCAAAAAAATAACGTACATTTGTATCTGAATTGTTTAACTAAAAAATAGATATTATGAAAATTAATAAGTATGTAGATATTTCACAACTGGATAAAGAAGCAAAGAAAGACTATATTGATCGACATTCAGCTTTTGTGCATTGTGAAGGAACAGCAAAAAAAGGCGAAAAATTTAAAGTTAAAGTAATGGTTGGTGATGAGTATAAACACCCCGATGACTTTGATCATTACATCTCTTATGTTCAATTATGGGACGGAGAAATGATGTTGGCTCAAACCACTTTTTCTGCCGGAGCTTTTGCCAATGAACCGGCAAATACAGAGGTCGATTTTTATGTGGTTCCCACTAAAAAGAAGATGAAATTAACTGCAACTGCTTTTTGTACAAAGCACGGACTGTGGCACAGCGACGAGGTTGTTGTTGAAGTTCAGTAATAAAATGTATAGTAAAAAAAGCGTATAGTTAGCTTTAATCTAACCATAAATCCGCAAGTCTTTTAGTACTCGCTTGCAGGTGAAAACTCCTGCAAGGTGCAGATTGCACCAGCCGGGTGTTTTCACCCGGTTGTTATTCAGGTACTTAATGTTTGACTTGCGGATTTCAGGCTTAAAAAAATGAGAAGATGATGATTTAACATAAATTTTGTATCTTTACAATAAAGATAATTATGGCAGAATTTAGAGAAAAATATATTAATCCGTTTACGGATTATGGTTTTAAAAGGTTGTTTGGCGAAGAGCCGAATAAAGATTTATTACTTGACTTTTTAAACGAGCTTTTAAAAAAGGAACAAGGAAAAATCACAGATTTACAATATTTAAAAAATGAAAACCTTGCAAATACCGAATTAAACCGAAA
This sequence comes from Bacteroidota bacterium, assembly GCA_034659855.1. Classification (GTDB taxonomy): domain Bacteria; phylum Bacteroidota; class Bacteroidia; order Bacteroidales; family JAADGE01; genus JAYEIA01. The sequence continues at coordinate 29,599 of JAYEIA010000140.1, read as the reverse complement.
AGCTGTTTTTGACTTGTATTGCACAAATGAAAAAGGAGAAAAATTTATTGTTGAACTGCAAAAATCTAAACAAAAATTTTTCAAAGACAGAACAGTATATTATTCAACTTTCCCGATACAAGAACAAGCAAAAATTGGCAGTGAATGGGATTTTGAACTTAATAAAGTTTATACAATAGCAATTTTGGACTTTGTTTTTGAAGAAGATAAAAAAGATATAGAGAAATACCGTTACGATGTTAAACTAACAGATATTGAGACAAATAAAATTTTCTATGATAAATTGATGTTCATTTATCTTGAAATGCCAAAATTTAATAAAACAGAAAAGGAATTAAAAACACGATTTGATAAGTGGCTCTTTGTTTTGAAAAATCTTCACAAATTAGATAGAATACCCGATGATTTGAGAGAAAACATATTTGAAAAATTGTTTGAAACAGCTGAAATTGCTAATTTCAATAAAGAAGAATACCAAGCCTATGAAGACAGTTTAAAATATTACAGAGACCTAAAAAATTCAATTGATTATGCCAAAGAAACTGCACACAAAGAAGGCAGAAGAGAAGGCAGAAGAGAAGGCAGAAAAGAAGAGAAAATTGAAATAGCAGAAATGATGCTTGCAAAAAACATGGATATTCAACTGATAAAAGAAATGACAGGTTTAACAGATGACGAAATATATAGATTAAAAAAATAATGTTAACATGGCACTTAATACCAACTTGTTGCGGTAGTTTTGTTTCGCCTATAGCTTTCAAACCCACCGCAACAAGTGGTCATAAGTGCATTTCCGTAAGTTCTATACGCTTTTTTACTTTCAAGAAATACATTTTATTTCTCAGTATCTTTATCTTCTTTCTCTGGCTCTTGCTTAGAATCTTCCTCGGAACTTTCAGTTTTCGATTCCTCTTCTTTTTCCTCTTCCGGGACTTCAAGATCCACCAAGTTATTTTCTATAAGAATATTGTACCATTCTATAATTCGTTTAATATTTGAAATATAGACCCGCTCTTTATCATAATCCGGTAATATTTCTTCAAAAAATGCTTTGAGTTCATTGGCCGATGATTTGTGACTGATTGATTGTTTTCCGTCTTCCTTTTTGTAAATATCCTGAAAAACTTCGGTCAATGGTTTGTCCTCGCCATAAGTAAATATTGCAATATCTTGCAATGAGCTAACTTGTTGAGAAGCAAAAGCATTGGACCGACTTCCGTCAATTAATGATTCAATAATTACACCGTTTTTAGATTGGGCAATATGCTTATGTAATCCCGGCTTTCCGGATACCGATAAAATTTTAGTTAAATCCATAATGTTGATTTTATTTTCCTTGTATCTCCGGTCTGCGTTTAATGTTTGTCGGAGATTAATTTTGCTGTGCAAACATAGTTAATATTCCGGTTCGAGAAAACTTTTTATTGAATGAACAAGGAATTGCAGACACTCAGATTATTTTCTTTTGAATTATTTCTGAGTCCGGTTTCGTATGTTTTATTTTAGCAAAACAAGTCATGTCCTTAACTGTTAATGTTTTATGAATTATTTTGCAGTCAACTTAAAGCTCTCATTTTTAGCACTTTAACTTTATATAATAAACGTCTTATGTAAATGCGGTTACAGACAATTTACCCTGCCGCATTACATTTCATATCTGCACCTGTGTGGTGTTTTCACCACACAGGATCTATCCGGATACAAATTCCTGTCAGGTGAAAATACCTGACAGGTGCAGAATATTAATTTTAAAACCTTATTGACAAAACGCAATTTAATATGGCGTTTATTATAAACTTTCATCTTTGAGTCCACTTCAAAAATACCATTTTTGAAAAATCTTGTAATTACGAAAATTGTATTATGTTAATAATAAGGATTTTATGATTTAATAAAAACATGTAAATCTTGTTAATCCTGTCAAAAAAGACTTTTCGGAGTACACTCAACTTTATAACTTTATAAACTGAACTCATCTCTTATTCGATCAATAATGTGCATCACCTGAGGAATCAGCAGCTGCTTTCCGGAATTATTAATAATATAATCCGAACGTTTCATTTTTTCATCTTCAGCCATTTGTGTATTGATTCGGTTCAGCACTTCTTCTCGAGTAACATTATCACGCCGGCTTACACGTTCAATTCTTAGCTCCAAAGGTGCAGTAACCGTAATATTTGCCGTTTTGTTGCTGAAAGACCCACTTTCAAATAACAGGGCGGTTTCTTGAACAACCATATCGGAAGTTTGTTTAGCGAGCCAATTATTAAAATCTTGTTTTACAGCCGGCCAAATCGTTTGGTTTGCTTTTTGGAGTTGACTCTCATCCGAAAATATAATCTTGGCAAAATGCTCACGGTTTAATTCCCCTTGGGGAGAATATATTTTATTTCCGAATAGTTTGATGAGTTCCTGCTTGAGGTTTTCGTTAGTAATCAAGAGTTTTTTAGATTGAATATCAGAGTTATAAACCGGAATGCCGGCTGTTTCAAAAATTCTTGATACCGTTGTTTTCCCACTTCCTATTCCTCCTGTAAGTCCAATTTTTTTCATCGATTATCTTTTAAATCTAATTTTTTTTTAAGAAAATACTCAAAACTTTTAGGTGATATTTTTATATTCTTAATAGCTCGGGGTGCCGATTGCATCGTAGGAGAGAATATTGAACTTTTTTTCTTAATCAGGTTTTTGTAGTTAACAGTAAAACTAAAATCAGAGCTTGAAATACTGTCGTAATTGTTTAATCCTGCCCTGAAACTTACTTGTACTTGTTTGGGAAAGGAAATAAATTTGAGGCTGTCCGGAAGGTCTATAACTGTGATATCAACGTTTAGTGATTTTTCGGTATATCTTTCAACCGGTATGGTAAGCTTTACAGTTTTAGGAAAATAACTGATTGATTTGTTTTGAATAATATCTACGTTTTTTATCAAAGTATCTGATAAATTCATAGGCTCTATTAGTGCGGTATTTACAGATTTTATTTTCCGGATATTTTTCGCTGAACCTTTTATAATTACACTGTCGGGAGAGACGTGAATTTGTCCGAAATTATCATGCATGGGGGCAAAATTCAATTTTGTTTTAGATATTATCGGCACTTTTTTACTGTGTAGTTTCACGATGTTAAAGATTATACTGTCGGGTTTGATATCAATAATTTTTACATCTTCGTTGAAGCCCACACTGAGTTGCTTTGACAATTTGGCTTTGTCAAGTATATATTTATTATTGTCAAGAATAAGCGATGAGTAGGGGATACTGATCTGATTTTTCTTATTTTTTTGAATTCGGAACAATACACTACCGTTCGCTCTGAGTTTTACTCTTACAGATGAATTTTGCTTGCCTGATTCTTTATAAATATCCGGGACATCAGACAGCATTATATTGTAGTGGTACGTTTTGGTGTATGTTTCATTGAATGCTTTTAGAAACCAAAGCAGGGATGCAATGAGCAGAAAAACGGAAAATGTGATAATCGTGTGTCTCAAATTTTTCATAAAATGCAGAATTCTGATTTGCAAAATAATTGACAGTTAAAACTGTTGCAAATATACAAACAAATTGTAATGCAAGTCTTCTGTATCCCATAAAAAAACCCGAATACAAGTATCCGGGAATATGCAGAAAAGCAATATGCAATAAAGCTGTCATAGTTTTCGGTGCCCTTACTTTTGGGCAGGAATACCGCTTTCGTCTTTTATAACAGCACTTTTGCTTACACGAAGTTTTGATTTACCTTCTACCTCCAAAACAATGCTGTCTTCTTTGACGCTTAAGATTTTTCCGTAGATTCCTCCGGTAGTCATTACATCATCGCCTTCTTTCATGTCCTCTCTAAACTTCTTGGTTTCTTTCTGTCGTTTAATTTGCGGGCGAATCATAAAAAAATAGAAAACAACGACAATAACTCCCATCATGATGAGTGTTGAATATGGACTTCCTCCGCCTTCTCCTTGTTGCTGCATTAATAAAATAAAATTCAAATGTGTCATGGTATTATTATTTATTTAATTGATATTTGGATTGTACAAATGCGGCCAGATGCAGTTCTGTTACCGAGTCCGTTGCATTTGTGATTACTTTTATAGTTTTGTATTGATTGTTCATTTCGCCTTCCGAGTCAAAGATAATAGTTATTTTCCCTTTTTCTCCGGCCGGAATCTCTTTTTTTTCATAATCCGATGTGGTACATCCGCAATCCGTTATCACATCTTCTATTATGAGTGTTGCGTTGCCTGTATTTTCAAAATAAAAATTTACGGCAACTTTTTCTCCTGCTTTCAATTCACCGATGTCATGATTTAGTTTTTCGAACTTTATTTTTGGATTGCCGTTACCCGAATGGCTTTCATTTGAGCTATTGCCTGTTGTACACGACAACAAAGCTGTGATTAAAATGGCAAGTATTATTCCTGAGTTCTTCAATTTCATGGTTTATTAAATTGAGATTGCTGTTATAGCGGAAGCATCATAATGATTTTATTCCACCAGTCCTCTGCCTGTTTTTTTGAATACTTCGTTTTCTTTCAATTCATTGATGACTTTATCTAAAACTCCGTTAACAAATTTCGCATTCTTTGGCGAGCTGTACATTTTAGACAATTCGATGTATTCATTAATGGTAACTTTTATAGGAATTGAATCGAAACCGATAGTTTCAGCTACTGCTATCTGCATAATCAATCGGTCGGTTTTTGTAACACGGTCTATATCCCAATTAACAATATGTTTTTCTATAATATCTCGGTATTTTACTTGATTTTTTATAGCCTTAAACAATAAATCGCGTGCAAAAGTGCGGTCATCATCCTTTTTATATACAGGCGGAAAAATCACCGTTTCCGGTTTATCTTCTGAAATATTGCTTATTAATACCGCAATTTTTTTAATCACAAAATCTACATCACTGGTCCAATATATATTTTGCTCTTCCAGATTGGCATATAAATCTTCAGTATTGAACAATATGGTTTCAAATATATGAATCAAAAATTTTTTGTCGTTACTGAAGCTATCCTTAAGGGCATTTAGATAATTTTCATAATCAGCACTCTCAAGAATTTCCAATGTAAGCTTTTTAATCACTGACTTGTGTTTGTTCCAGTTGAGCTTCTTACTTTTGACCTGAGTTTCAAACGAGTCATGTTGAATTATCTCTTTTAATACTCTGTTGTCAACAAAACGTAGGTTAGGATGGCGTTCTTGTGCTGATGCCGTGATTTTATTCTTCCTGATATCAATGATTCGTTCCGCCTCTAATCTTATTTCTTCTGCCAAAAGCAAAAGCGAAAAAAATAAGTCGTGCGTTTTGTTTGCTCCTTTTTGAAGTTCTTTAAAAGCCGACTCTATACTTTGGGTTTCCTTTGCTTTATATGCATACAGTACTTGAAGAACTTTTACTCTTAATATTCGTCTGTTTAACATCAGTAATTCGTTTATTTGAGCCTACAAAGTTATAAGCAAAATGTTAATTAAAAAAATGAATTTCACAGGATGAGGTTATATCCTTTAAATGGTTTAATTATTTAATGATACAATACCTTGCTGTTCAACAAATACACTCTTTATAATAGTCAAATTATTAACCGTTGAGTCCACTACGGAAACACCATTTTTGGAAAATCTTGTAAATACGAAAATAGTATTGTATTAATAATAAGGACTTTATGATTTAACAAAAACATATAAATCTTGTCAATCCTGTCAAAAAAGATTTTTTGGAGTACACTCAATTTTATAAATTTTCAACTTTATAACTTTTTAAACTGAACTCAACAACCGGTTGTACATATTGGCCAATAGCTACTTATCCCGGGCTACTCTAAACCCAATAACAGCACTTTGTTTCTCCGGATTTGAGGCACGTCGGTTGCATACTCTTATCATTTCTTTGGAGTTGTACCAAGAGCCTCCTCTGTGCACTTTGAATTTTGAATTTATTTTTGCAATGGGGTCTAATCGGTTAAACTTTTCATAAGCTCCGGTATCATAATTGTCCAAGCACCATTCGGCAACATTGCCGCTCATATCAAAAAGGTTGAGTGCATTGGGCTGTTTTTGAGCTACCGGGTGGCTGTGTAATTCTGAATTTTCCTTAAAGAAAGCTGTAATACCGGGTTCCGTACTACCCGAATAATTCGGAAGAAGTGATTGATGTTTCTTTCGGTGCAAGTTTCTAACCGTTGAGCGGCGACCGCCTCTTGCTGCATATTCCCATTCAACTTCAGTGGGGAGTCTTCCGCCATGGTATTTGCAATAAGCCTTTGCACCGTACCAACTGACAAAACATACCGGGTAATTTTCAAAACCCGGTTCTGCTCTGTACTTGTCGCCCTGTTTTATTATGTTACATCGGTTTTTTCCTATTTTGCCTTGTAGATTGATGTACTTCCTAATATTTCCGGAATCAATCAATTGTGTTAAGAATGCCGCATATTGTTTGTTGGTTACTTCAGTTTTACTTAATCGGAAAGTTGAGACTTTAATATATTTTGCGGGAGCTTCATCAGGGTCTCCGTCAGGGTTGCCCGGTTTAAACCAAGCCCCTTGTATAAACACACTTTCCTGGGCATGAATTTCCGAAGTCAAGCCGAGGGCAACAAGTGCAAAACTAATAATAAAAATGTATGTTTTAAAAGTCATGGTTTTTATGTGGGTTATTCTTCAATAACTTCAATCCCGCCTTTGGTATGAGTAACCACTCTGTAAACTTGTCCCGTTTTGTATTCCTTTAATTTGGAAATATCATGTACCGTATTTCCGAAGTATTTATCGTCCGGGTCAAAATCATTGCTTTTTACTTTTCGAAAAACGGCGGTGAGTCCGGCCTTCAGAGTTTTGTTGATGAGCTTGGAGTCAAAAATTTCAGGAAAATCCTCGGAGTCATAATATTGAGTAATAAGTTCTCCGTCGTCGGGAGCAATTTGGTCGGAGAATATTTTGTAAGGAAACGCAAGGTATCTTCCTTTAACCGGAATTACATAAAAATCAAATGATAATTCGTTGCCTTTAATTGATTTGTTTACTCGTCGGATAACTTTGTCATCGCTGTTATAGAATTTAATAGCTACATCGATGGTATTATTTTCTTTTTCAATTATTTTAAATCGTATCGGAGAATATTCCGCTTTCAGTAAATCAATTTTTTGTTCCAAGGAAGCAATTTTTTCCTTTTGTTTGCAACTGCTTATTGAGAAAAAAAAGTAAAATACAATAAGAATTGTAATAATCGAGAGTATTGGCAGAGTTACTTTTTTCATTGTCTTAGTTTATTTTTTAGGATGCATATTGACTGAATCGTTGCCTAAATATATTGTATAAATTATAACGGTTAAAATTTAAAGGATAGCTGATCAATAATATCGCTTGCTATGAGTGCGGTTTGTCCCGTTTTTAAGGCTGCTTTGTCTCCGGCTGCCCCATGCATGAATACGGCAATTAGAGCGGTTTTTTCCGAAGAGTAGCCCTGAGCTTTTAGCCCCAAAAGCATACCGGTTAGTACATCGCCGCTGCCGCCGGTGGCCATTCCGGGGTTGCCTGTTGAGTTAAAATAGCAAGTTCCGTTGGGCATACATATTGAGGTATGAGCCCCTTTAAGAATAATTACAGACTCCAGATCTTTGGCCATTGCTTTTTGTTTTTCGAGGCGTTCGTAATTATTGGTTTGTTTTCCGGCAATACGTTCAAACTCTTTCGGGTGGGGGCTTAGAATACTGCCTTTGGGGATTTTTTTCAACAACTCCGAATTCTCTCCCAAAATAGTGAGGGCGTCGGCATCCAATATAATGCCCTGCTTGCTTTTAAGAATCAAATCTGCTGTCATTTGCACGGTTTCCGGGTGAAATCCGATGCCGGGACCAATGGCTGTGGCCGAATAGTTCTCAACATCAGGTGCTCGACTGATATGTTTCGGGTTCTCATCAATGGATAGCATGGTCTCCGGAGATGTGGTTTGCAGTATATTATAATTGAGTTCCGGAACCACTGCCGTAATTAAGCCGGCACCGCTTCGGTGGGCTGCTTTTGCTGCCAATACAGAAGCTCCGGCTTTACCGTAACTGCCGGAAATCAGTAAACCGTGCCCATAGGAGCCTTTGTGCGAGAACTTGTGTCGTTTTTGCAGTAACGATTTTACTTTTTGCTCAGTAAGTAAGAAGTTTTTGCACTCGGCCTGAGCTGTAAATTTCTCGGAAATACCAATCGGAATAATTATAAATTCGCCGACATATTGTTCATTTTCAGGAAAGAAAAAGGAGAGAAACGGAAATTCAAAAGTCAGGGTATATTTTGCTTTTATCGCCGTAAGCCGGCGGTGATCATTTTCTTCTCCCCGTATGCCTGATGGGCTGTCAATAGCAATTATCGGGAGTTCTGATGCATTCATAAAGTCGACGACTACCTTTGGTAAACCTTCAATGGGGCGTGTAAGTCCGGAACCAAAAATACTGTCCACAAGAATATCGTCGGCATTTAGTGTGGGTAAATTTTTTTCTGATTCAATAGTATTGATAGGCACCTCGGTTTCATTTTGTAAACGTTGCAGATTTACTGTAAAATCTTCAGAGAAATTTGGGGTAAATTGTAAAATATGCACGCTTACTTTGTAGCCTTTGTTATATAATCTTCGTGCAACGACCAATCCGTCTCCGCCATTATTACCGGGGCCGGCAAATAGGTGTACCTGTCGTTTAAAAGTATATAATTTACTGATTTTTTCGGTGCAAGTTCCGGCAGCACGCTCCATAAGATTTATAGAGAGTATGGGTTCATGTTTTATTGTATAATTGTCTGCTTCTCTTACGTTTACCGATTTTAAAATTTTCATAATTTGATAAATTACGGTTAATTAGGAAATGGATTGATTTGCTGAATTTATTTGCTTGCCGGGTTTATTTATGAGGTTTTCCGGAAGATTTTCAAAATCAATAAAACTGTTATCGTATTTCTCGGCCAGCGTTATTTTTTTTTCGGCATTGCCCAGTAAAACGTAAAGTGTATTTTTTATTTGCTTTTTGAGTGGCTCCAGTACCCAGTCCATTTCCTCCGGCCCATTGAGTACTTCCCGGTGAATTTTTGTCTGCAAATCTTCTTTGATGTCTCTTCCGATATGTCCAAGTTTTGTTGATTTTTTCCAATGCTTGGAACCGAGAAATGGTTTTTTGTATTCCAAAATTTCCGAAATTTCCCAGATATAATTTAAGTCCGAAAAAGAGAGAAATTTAGGGTTTGCATTGGCAACAATCAGTTCGTTATGCCCTTGTTTTTCTTTGAATTTCAGATCTTTGAGGTCGATTCCGTATTTGGCGATGATGTCAATTTTCAACGCCCCGATGAAATGGATATCTTGTTTCTTAAGGGTAAATTTTTTATTCCAAGTTCGGATAAAATTAGTATTTACCTCAAGTAAACCTAAGTCAAGAATACTTTTTATATCGGTTATTTTTAATTTGCGATTCCTGAGCTCTTCCACTTCTTCTTTGAACGCATCCAGCGAGCTGCGGTTTTCATGCAATTGTGTTTCAAGTTCAGATATTTTTTTGTCTTTCGATTTAATCAACTGCTGCCACAGTCCGAAAGCAAGAAATCCGGTACCTAACAATATCAAGGCATAAAGCAAAAATTCATTAAGAATCAGAATGACAGCTACAGCACTAATTATAGTTAGATAGAGATAACTTTTTAAGTTTTTTATCATTGGTTTAATATTCTGCTTAGTTTTTTTTGTATTTTCCTGTGCGGAAATAAATGTAAAGATACATTTTTTGAACGTAACATAAAACCCGTGAAAAATAAAACCCGCAGGGAACGGGTTTTATCAATTGCAATATCTGCTTTGGTTGCAGGTAATACCGGCTGTTTTTAAACTCCCGGTATAAGTTTTTTGCTAATAATTGGTGTGCAAGAGTGTTACATTTCCCATTTTTTGAAAATGCTCTCCGTCTGAAAATTGTCCACTACACCGGTAAACATATACTGCCGCAGGCAAAAGTCGATTATTGTAATAGCCGTTCCAGCCTACTTGCAGGTCAGAGGACTCGAATAATAAGACACCGGCCTTGCTGTAAACTCTTAATCGGTATTGGGTAACATCAGTTGTCGTAATCGGGTGGAAAATATCATTACCGACGTCGTTTTTGTTCCAAAGACCGTCCGTTGTTCCGCTCATATTGGGCGTAAAGGCATCCGGGAATATAATATTGTACTTTCTGTTTTTGACGACTAAATTATATAGCATGGCTGTATCAGCACATCCGTGCATTGTTTCGCAAATAAGTTTGATATTGTAAATCCCTTTCTTTTGAAACCGGTGTTCGGGTGTTTTTTCTGTACTTTTTGAGTTATCACCAAAATTCCAAATATATTGGTATCCGGAAGAGCCAATATTGACAAACTGTACATTTTCTCCGGCATAAATATTATTCGGATCCGATATCATAATTTCAGAATCGGGCTTTGGGTGAACCACAATAGTTTTGTGTACCTTACTAACTAACCCGTTTTTGGAGCAAGTGAGTGTAACTTTGAACTCTCCGTCCGAGGTAAATAGAGCTGAAGGATTTTTTTCATAAGATTGATCTCCGTTTCCAAAACTCCAAATAAATGAATCAGTGTATTTGCTGTTATTCATGAAATGAACGGTTAGTGGTGCACAGCCCTCTTGAACAGAGACTGAGAATTGAGCCTGAGGCAATAACGTTTTGGTTTCCTCACCGGATGACAGCTCTGTATTGATAGGTGTAGGAATATTTATGTCAATTTGAGTTTCAGCCTTGTCGGTAGCTTTTTGGGTGTTGGTTTTACGGTTATCGCTCACAATTATTATATGTTCTTTTTTCCGATCCTTTACCGGTTCAACTTGTGTGTTTTCATTTGCGGAAGTCTGAATAGTATTTTCCTTGCTTGTGTTTTTTGCTGTTGTTTCAGTTATTTTCGTTGGGGTTGCATTATGCTCTGTTTTTGAATGATTTTGGTTGGTGTAAATTAATATGGCAACAAGACTCAGTCCGCCGAATAGGATTAAAAAATTTTTCAACCTTAGTAATGACTGAAGCCAAATTTTCCGACTAATAGTAGTCCAAACACCGGATGACGGTTTTGCAGAATAATCTGTAAAATTATCTTTAAACAGTGTTTCTATGTTCTTATTCTTGTCCATCTAAATTTATTTTTGCCATTTCTTCAAGCATTTCCTGCAAGCGAACTTTTGCTCTTGAATACTGCGATTTTGATGTGTTTATGTTGATGTCTAATTTTTCTGCTATTTCTTTGTGTTTATAGCCCTCAATGGCGTACAAATTAAAAACGGTTCTGTAGCCGTCGGGCAAATCGTTTATGACCTTAAGTAGTTCTTCTTTTGTGAATTCTGCTGCTCCGTAATCGTTTACCGTAATTTCAGAATCGGGCAAATAAATCAATTGATCCACATCGTAGCTGTACCTGTGCTTTTTGTACTTGTGGTAATGTGTAATGGCAGTATTCACAACTACTCTCTTCATCCAGCCTTCAAAAGAACCTTTATCGGAGTATTGATTTATTTTAGTGAGTATTTTAATAAACCCTTTCTGTAAAATATCATCAGCATCAGCCTTGTTTCTGCCATACCTTAGGCAAATACCAAACAAAACAGGGGAGTACAAATCGTATAATTTTTTTTGTGCTGCCTTGTTTTTCTTCTTGCATAGCTTCACTAATTTTTTTAAATCATGCTCCATTTGTTGTATTGACCGGTTGATTTCAGAAAAGGTTGCTTAATTGTGGAAATCTAATGATAAGTGTTTATTCTTTTTCATTTAAATTGGCAAACATTTTTATCGTATTATCATATATTTGCTGTGCATATTCGTGCATTTCTATTGCTTGTTTCATTGTTGGTTCTCCATCAGGCATTAATCCTATATCACCGGGATAACGTGAACTTGTGTAAATGTCATCTAATAGTTCAAGTTTGTCGAGCTTAATATCAAAATTAACTAACGGATTAACTGTTTTATAGAGTTTTAATAAACTGTGAATACGTTTTAGTCGCAATCCTTTTTCTTCAATTATTGCTTTAAAACATTTTTCTACTGTCTGCTGACAATGAAATGCTACAATATTTGTCAGAGAAATATCTTTGATATTATTATTGCAACTTTTTAAATCCTTTTCGGCAAAATTAAGCCATTGTTGTGCTATTGCTTTCATATATTATTTTTCCATGCGTTGTTATTTCGTGTGCGAATGAACTATCTTGTTTTATGAATTTTTCGTACATTGGTAAAGTATGAACTATTAAATCTACTGCAATTTGCATTTTTATATGTCGTATTTTTTTGCTTACTTGTAAATATATTTTATGTTTTTCTTCAAAATTTTTTGGTATAAAATTATCTTTTGTTACAACAAGTAAATCTATATCACTGTCTTGATCAGGATTGCCATAGGCATACGAACCAAAAAGCAAAATTAAATACGGATTTAATTCACTTAAACTTGTTTTTATTTGTTGTATGTAATTATTTTCTTTTTTCATGTTTTATTTGTTACATAATCGTTTATTTTTCGTTTATATGTTGATTTTGCAATTGGGCTTATTTGATTAATGCAGTTATTTTTAATTTAAATACCTTAAATATAAAGATATTGCTACAGTTTTGTCTAAAACCGTAGATATGAATAGTTGCAGGCTTGGTGCATGCACAATATTTACAATAAGAAATTCAGCTCTTTTTGGCAGTATATTAATAACAGGCAGTTCAGCAGTGCAGAAATTTTAAAAAAGTAAATTACTCTTTTTCTCCAAATGCTAAATCACCGGCATCTCCCAATCCGGGAACAATATAACCTTTGGCGGTAAGTTCGTTATCAACATCAGCCACCCAAAGGGTTACATTTTTTTCTTTGGCCAGGTGTAGTTTCAGATGCTCTATGCCGTCGGTAGCGGCTATAATTGCCAGAATATGGGTGTGTAAAGGTTTTTCTTCTTTGCACAAATCTTTATAGGCTAAAGTCATTGAAGCCCCGGAAGCCAACATGGGATCAGAAAGAATTAAAAATTTGTCCTCCATGGATGGTGCCGAGAGGTAGCCGGATTTTATTTCAAAAGTATTGTCTTTGTGGTACTTACGGAACGAACCGATAAAAGCATTGTCGGCCTCATCAAAATAGTTCAACAGACCTTGCTGAAACGGAAGTCCGGCTCGAAGGATGGTTGCCAAAGCAATTTTGCCGGTCATGACGAATGTGTCCTTACTCCCCAGAGAACCTTCAATGCTTTTTTCTTCAAACTGTAATTCTTTACTGACCTCATAGGCCATTATTTCGCCTATTCTTTCCATATTTCTTCTGAATCGCATGCGTTCTTGCTGAACATCAATATCTCTGAGTTGGGCCAGATAATTATTCAGAATTGAATTCTTCTTACTTAGAATATTAACTTCCATGGGCTTCGTTTTGAAGATTTATGTTTTTCTGTTATATAAAATTACAATAATTTATGATAATCGTGTTCAACTTTTTCAATAAAGATTCCAATTAATTGAATTGCGTTTTGCTATCCGAGAATCATTCCTACAATTGTTGCCGAAAGCAAGGAGGCTAATGTGCCGGCAAGCAAAGCTTTCATTCCCAATTGTGTGAGTTGTACCCTTTTTCCGGGGGCTAATGCTCCAATACCTCCGATTTGAATTCCTATGGAGGCAAAATTTGCAAAACCGCAGAGCATATATGTTGCCATAATTATTGACTTTTGGTCGGTAAAAGCTCCGGCAGCTTTATAGTCGGCTAAACTTGAATAACCGATAAATTCGGTCAATATGAGTTTTTCGCCGAGCATTTGCCCTACCAAAGCAATATCTCCGGTGTTAACTCCGATGAGCCACATAAGTGGAGCCAGCGTATAGCCGAGTATAAATTCAAGAGAGAGATTATTGAATTGGCCGTCGGAAATGTCAAAAATCCAAGCATTGAGAGAGGTCCAATCGCCAATTTTCATAAAAATATAATTCATCATAGAAATCAGGGCAACGAATACCAGAAGCATAGCGGCTACATTAACGGCTAATCTTAAGCCTTCGCTTGTTCCGTTTGTTATAGAATCCAGCACATTCTTTCCAATCTTCTCTTTGGAAATTTTAACATCCTGTTTTGTCTCTTCGGTTTGCGGAATAAGTATTTTTGAGATAATAATAACACCCGGTGCTGCCATGACAGAAGCGGCAAGCAGGTGTTTTGCAAACATGAGTCGCTCTATCGGATCATCGCCGCCCAAAAAGTTGATGTACACAGCCAGAACACCACCGGCAAGGGTTGCCATTCCGCCGGACATGACCAACAACATTTCAGATTTGTTCATCTTTTCAAGGTAAGCTTTTATCATCAGGGGCGATTCTGTTTGTCCCAGAAATATATTTCCGGCCACTGATAAACTCTCAGCTCCCGAGAGTTTCAATAATTTGGACATTACCCAAGCCAGACCGTAAACAATTTTTTGAATAATTCCGTAGTAAAATAAAATACTGGTCAGAGCCGAAAAGAAAATAATAGTCGGAAGTATTTTTACTATAAATGTATTCAAGGCTTGGTGAATAGTATTGGTCCCCATTTGATTAAACAAGAATGCGGTTCCGGCATCGGTAAAGTCAAGTATTTTTACAAATATTTTTCCTACAAATTCAAAGGCCACCTGAACGGGCGGAAAATATAAAACACTTACAGCCAGTATAATTTGAATGCCTAAGCCCGTGAGTACAATTCGCCAAGATATTGCTTTGCGATTGCTGCTGAACAAAAAGGCGATTAGCAGCAACGAAATCATTCCGAGTAGCCCTCTTAACAAACTGTTGAGTGAAAAGCCGGAGGTTTCATAGGAAACCACTTTTTTATTATTGAGTTTTTTTACGGAACTGACAAATTTGAATGTTTTGTCATTAATGCTTATAGATAATGTACCTTTTGTGATGTCAATAACAGAATAAACATCGGATTTAGTTTCAACGTTTATTTTATTGGCTTTAAGTTGAGCAACTTTTGTGTTTTTATTATAGAAATTTATTTCCGGCTTACCGGTTTCAACGGAGATAACTGTTGAGTCGGCTGATTTCCGGAAGTTGGAGGGAGTTTGCTTAAGAATGAGTTGCTGTTCACTAAGTTCCCATTGCCCTTGAGTTTTTACGGCATTTTGAATAAAAGTGAAATCACCATCAGCGGTAAGTAACAGATAATCTGCACTGTCATTTTGAGCATTGTACTCAGCAGGCAGCCACGTGTTTGTAATTAATTCTGAGGTCTCTTGTGCAAAAGATGACCCGGCAATGAACAGGCATGCTGTCAGCAATAAAATAGTTTTTTTCATGGGTTGGGATTTTTCCGATTTGCACCAAAGATGTTGGCGGTATGAACCGATTACTCCTTTTGCTGCAAATGGTATCAGTATTTATTATTCTTTGTTTTCGTCTTTATCGTTTTGTTCCTTGACTTCTTTCTCTTTTAATTCTTTGATTTTTAGTTTGAATTTAGCCGCTAATTCATAATCTTCTGATTCGGCAGCATCTTGCATCATTGCAGTTAAATCTTCAATGTTTAAATTTCCGGGATCTGATTCTTCGGATTCTGCATCTTCGGCTTCTGTTTGGTTTTCGGTCCCGGTTTCAATTGACGCTTCTTCCATAATATCTTTGTTGCAAAAAATAGGTCGTTTAAATCTTAAAGCTATTGCAATGGCATCCGACGGCCGGGCATCAATTTTTACCACAGCGTCTCCGCGTTTTAATGAAATTTCGGCATAAAATATTCCTTTATGAAGTTTGACAATACTCACTTTTTCCAGTTCAATATCAAAACTTTGTAGCAGAGTAATTATAAGATCATGAGTAATGGGGCGTTCTGTTTTAATTCTTTCTATGCTGAAAGCTATGGCTCGAGCCTCTGTTGCGCCAATTACAATGGGAAGTTTTCTTGTGTTTTCAATATTAGAAAGCAGCGTGATATATGCATTAGGTCTAATTTCTCTTATGCCTATAACTTTGAGTAAAACCATCTTGTTTTTCATTGTAAAAAAGGATTACATCTATTTTTAAACAAATTAACATAAAACCCGTTAATTATACAAGTTTAACTTGCTTTATGCTATTTAGTATCTGAACGGAAATACACAAAATTAGAAATGGTTTTTTTTGATGAGGTTTTTATTTTTTTTAATTCGCTGATGCAGTGGCGTCTCCAAATTAAAAAAAATAAAAACCTCATCAAAAAAAACTCATTTCGTAAAATTCATCTATTTCCGTTCAGACACTATTTGAAGAAGAGCTTGAAGCCGGAATTTTCTGTTTTGTGAGAATAGTGTCATGTCAAGCATGATATATCGCTCCAAGTTTTGTTCTTTTTCGTTTTTGATTCATAAAAAAAAGACTCACGTAACTCGGTGGTGTTTACTTTTTTTTATTTCTCAAAAAGCAAAAAATAACGACAACTTATGCAACATCTCATACTTGACATAACATTAATGTCATGTCAAGCATGAACTTTCGCACCAAGCATTGCTCTTTTTCCTTTTTGAGAACTTAAAAAAAGACTCACGTAGCTATGGCTATGCTCACTTTTTGTAAGTCCACAAAAAGAAAAAATAGCGACAACTTACCCAAAATTTCATACTTGACATGACATTATGGAATATTTTTACAGGTTCACAATGTGTTTGGCGAAAAAAATACGTAGCCTATTTACTGACACTGATTATATTTTCTTCGGGAATCAGCGGTTTATTTTGGTATCGCATAAATAACTGAACGGTAGCGGTAACATCTTTTTCACAGTACAGCATAATTCGGTTTAAGTCTTTTTCTTTGTAGTAAACCTCTTTTACCATGCTGCCGTCAATGTCATCTTTTGGCGAAGGAATATTGAAAATAGTGGTCAGCAGTTTGAGAGATGTGTAATGTTTGTAATCGCCGAATTTCCAAAGTTGGAGAGTATCTAAATGGCGAATATTCCAAGGCTTTTTTCCTGCAATATCCAGTGGTTCGGGTAAGGATATTCCGTTGAGCAGCATTCGTCGAGCGATGTACGGAAAGTCAAACTCTTTGCCGTTGTGTGCGCAAAGATATTTGTTTTTATACGAGCTTTCGGTAAGTTCTCGAAAGTCAAGAAGCAATTGTTTTTCATTGGTACCAAAAAAAGATTTTAATCGGAGCCGGCTGTCGGAATCTTTAGTTGTGTTTATAAATCCCACGGAGATACAGACTATTTTTCCGAATTCAGCATAAATTCCTGCTTTTTTATAAAGGGTGTGAGCTTTTTCGTTTTTGTCCAAACGAGTGGCTTTTTGCATCCACAATTCTTGCATTTCGAGAGATAGATCTCCGAAATTTTCTTCTTGCGGAACGGTTTCAATGTCCAAGAAAAGGATGTCTTTCAGTTTAATGTGCAGAGACATAGTTGTGGTTTACAGATATTTTTGTAAAAGCCCCGAAATAATGTCGATGGCCACTTGGTTGTGTCCTCCTTCCGGGATAATAAGGTCGGCATGGCGTTTCGAGGGTTCAATGAATTGATCGTGCATTGGTTTTACGGTGGCATGGTATCTGTCCAAAACCTCTGTTACCGTACGGCCTCTTTCAACGATATCTCGCTTTATTACTCGGCTTAACCTAATGTCGTCGTCCGTATATACAAACAGCTTAATGTCAAATAATTCTCTTAAGCCGGGGTCGGTCAGAATTAAAATGCCTTCAACAATAATTACATTTTTAGGAGACACCGTTTTGGAGTCTTCCAATCGTGTGCAAGTCAAATAGGAGTACTTGGGTTCTTGGATCGTTTGGTCTTGTTTTAAGTCATTGAGGTGCTTCGCCAACAAATTGAATTCAATGGAGTTGGGGTGGTCGAAATTGATTTTTTGTCTTTCTTCGAGCAACAGGTGTGAATTGTCTTTGTAATAGGAGTCTTGAGAAATAACGGCCACTTCATTTTTCGGAAGTTGTTCTGTTATTTTCCTTACTACGGTTGTTTTTCCGGATCCGGTACCACCGGCAATTCCAATTATAAGCATAAGACAGAGTTTTGTAAATACCGGAATCAAATTTATGAATAATTTTTGAAAGTAAAGAATTTGAGTTTTGAAATAGTCCGTAATTGATTAATTTTTTTTTTCGGACAACTTTACAACACTCCATTGCGTTTAGTAAATATGAAAAATATAATCTGTTTAGCTTTGTCCGTATTTTTGTTTTCGGGAAATGTGTTTTCACAGGCTATCCCCACGAGTTCACGTTCCCGGAAGGCCGTGGCAACCCAAACTCCTATTTTAAAAAAGGAGTATAAAGAAAGCGATCTCAAGTGGGGCAGCCCTATATTTATGCGGTTGTTTAAAGAAGAAATGAAACTTGAAATTTGGGTAAAGCAATCCGAAACGTTTGTTTTCTTTAAGGATTACGATATTTGTACCTATGGCGGAATGGGCCTTGGACCAAAATTGAAGCAAGGTGACGGTTCGGCTCCCGAGGGGTTTTACTATGTCAATCGGAAACGCCTGAATCCGTACAGTAGTTTTCATTTGTCGTTTAATTTAGGCTATCCCAATACTTATGATCGTGCCCGGCACCGAACCGGAAGTGCTTTAATGGTTCACGGAAATTGTGTGAGTATTGGGTGTTATGCCATGACAAACAGTAAGATAGAAGAGATTTACTCCATAGCAGAAAGTGCTTTACGAGGGGGACAATTTTTTTTTAGGGTTCATGTATTTCCCTTTAAAATGACCGATTCAAATATGGCAAAGCATCAATCATCAAAGTGGTATAGTTTTTGGCAGAATTTGCAAACCGGATACTTGCATTTTGAAAACACAAAACGTCCGCCGAATGTTACAGTCCGGAATAAGAAATATGTTTTTAATTAGATTTTGAGTAAAATTCAGGTTTAAAATCTATTAATGTAGTAGATTGAGGCCGGTGATGCCGCAAAAAAATCAGACTCTCTAACTTATCCTTTTTTTGATTTCGCTTTTCTTTTGTTCACCAGATAAACGCCCAAGAAAATAATGACCATGGAGAAGATTTGAATTTCGCTGACAGATTCTCCGTCAAAAACGCCCCACATGATTGCAAAAATTGGAATGATATAAGTGATAGAAGCCGCAAATACCGGGGCTACATATTCTACAAGCGTATAAAATAATAAAAGAGCCAAAACCGACCCAAACAAGGCCAGTACGAAAATATAAAACAGATTTATTCCGGCATCAGCTGTGTTGAACGCCCCTTGTAAATCAGTAAACAGCAAAATAACTCCCGATACCGGTCCCGCAAATAAAAAGGTAAAGGCGGTAACCGTAAATCCGCTGAGGTGGGGCAGTTTATATTTAATTTCATTGAGGCTGATGGCGTAGAATACCATGGCAACAAGTATAAAACCGGCATAGAACATGTCGCCGGATATTAATTTTTGAGAATTGCCCAATACAAGACCGGCCGAACCGACTAAACCTATAATTACACCGGCAATACTTCGTTTTCCGACTTTGGCCGAGTAAAACATTGCCCCTATAACCAGTGCGGTAATAGGAAACAACGAGTTGAGCATACCTGCCAATGAGCTGCTCACCCTTGTTTGAGCTGTTGCAAAAAGCAATGCCGGAAACAGGTTTCCGATAAAGGCTACATTTAAAATAGGGTAGAGGTCTTTTTTTTTGAGTTGCTTAAGTTTGGTGATAATCAGCGGAAGCAACAGTATAAAAGCAAAAAACATTCGAAATGCACCCACCTGAATGTGGCTGTAAGATTGTAAACCCTTTTTCATAAGAATAAAAGAGGTGCCCCAAAGCATGGACACAATAATTAGGACTGCCCATTGATAGCCGGGTTTATTTAGATTTAATTTGTTCAAAGCTGTTTTTTTATTAGTTAATAGAGTCCGGTCTAAAAGGTATGTTTTATTTTAGCAGAACAACTAATTTTTGCAAACATAATAAGTTCTTTCGTAAATTCTGTTGTTTTCTTTGAATGAACAGTAAAATTACCGGCAATTATTTTATATGAGTTTAAAACTTTCTATTTTTACAAATTATTACACCGCATTAAAACAGAACAAAATTATGCCCCAATTTGCAGTCGCTTTGAGAAAACATGAGACATTCGGATACCTGTTTTCTGCTTACCGAACGGAGCAAAAAAATGAAAAAAATTTTAAAATTCTTCAACGAATTTCTCCCGAAGATGTTGTCGGTAATCCTGATCTGTTTACTGATGAGCAAAAAGAGATTGTGCGAATTATAGACAGTTATTCCGATCAAAGTTTAATTAAAATATTTTCCAAAAAGAAAGTTTCTCAGCTTGATTTTCTTCGAAATGCAAAAAAAGAAACGATAGAAAACAGGATACGTCCGTTTATTGAACAACGACTTTTTAGAGTATATAAACTGGTCAGAGATAACAATATTTCTGTTTTTGCACTGAGTAAAGGGAGTAGCGGAGCTTTTTTTGAAGATGATTTTTATCAATTAAACCCCACGCCTGCAAAAACTATTTTTAGTATAAAGCGCAGCCCCGAAGGTGTTTTATATTCATTGGTCTTGAGTCATTCCGGGAAAGAAATATCACTCACGGATAAAGGCGGTTTTATTCTCAGCAATGCCTCGTGTTTACTTGTTTTGGGGAAGGACATTTTTCATTTTAAGGATACCGACGGGAAAAAACTCTTGCCCTTTTTTGATAAAAAATATATACAAGTACCAAAATCTGTTGAAAAGAAATGGTTTAAGACCTTTGCCGCTAAGGCCGTTAAAAAATATACTGTAAAGCCTGAGGGCTTTGACATTAAACGAATAAAGGCCGACCTCCGACCTGTATTAACTTTGGAAAATGATTGGAAAGGAGAGTTTTCATTTTCATTGCATTTTGATTATGGGGGGACTCCTTTTAATTTTTCTGATAATAAGGAAAATACGGTTTCTTTTGACAGTGAAACTATTCAATTCACAACGTTGGAGCGAGATACAGAGAAAGAAAATAATATTGCTGAAGGTTTGTTTGATAAAGGATTGGAAAACTATGACGGCTCATTATTCCGGGTTGATGTTGATTCGGAAAATCAAAATCACAAAAAACAAAAGACTTTGGAATGGTATGCCGAAAATAAGGTACTATTGGAGGAAGAAGGGTTCCGGTTAGAGCAAGATTTTGACGGTAAAAAATATAATACGCAAGGCGTGCGATTGAATTTTTCAGTTCATGCAAAAAAAGATTGGTTCGATATCAGGGCATTGGTCATTTTCGGAAAATATAAAATCCCGTTTATGAAATTACGGCATCATATATTAAACGAAGAACAGGAGTATAAATTGCCTAACGGCGAAATAGCCCTTATTCCCGAACTGTGGTTTTCCAAATATAGAGATATATTGCAAGTGGCTAAAAGTCAAAAGGATGGCATGCGGTTGGATAAGCATCATTTTACCGAGATTGAGGAGTTGGATGTGGATTTGGATAAAGGGGGCGGGTATTTATCGGTACTGCAACAATTGATGAATGAGCCACAGGAAGATACGCCGGTACCCGATGATATTAGAGCGGAGCTACGCCCTTATCAGAGAGCGGGTTACAGCAGGTTGTATAAAATGCAAAATCACCGGTTGGGCCTGTGCTTGGCCGATGATATGGGGCTTGGCAAGACATTGCAAACCATAACGCTGCTACAAAAATTAAAAGATGAGCTGAAATTTGCAAAAAGTATTCCCAAACAACCAACCGGAACCGGCGACGTACAGCTATCGTTGTTTGGCAGTCCGGTAAGCAAAGCTGATACAGAGGAAACGGCCTATGCACCGAGTTTAATAGTTATGCCGGTTTCATTAATTCATAATTGGAAAAATGAAATTATGAAATTCAGCCCTTTCCTTAAGGTATTGATATATCACGGCAGTAAGAGATTTAAACGCTTGAAAAAAATACAGAATTACGATGTTATTTTGACCGGCTACGGCATTGTGCGAAATGATATTGAAGAACTAAGCACAATTCGATTTTTGAATGTTATTTTAGATGAAAGTCAATTCATTAAAAATCCCGATTCACAAATCCATAAAGCGGTAATGCAGCTGAATTCAGATAATAGGCTGATACTGACGGGTACGCCCGTTGAGAATTCTTTGTCTGATTTATGGTCGCAAATGAATTTTATAAATCCCGGATTATTAGGCAATCGAAAATGGTTTGAAGAGGTTTTTCAATACCCGGTAGAGAAATTGCAGAGTGAAGAACACATTCTAAAATTGAAACAAAAAATTTCACCCTTTATTCTTCGGCGCACAAAGCATCAGGTAGCCAAAGATTTGCCGCCTATAAGCGAACAGGTGATTTATTGTAAAATGAGTGATGAACAAGCCAAAATTTATGAAACTGAAAACTCAAAAGTACGAAATGAATTGTTGGAGTCAATGAACGATCCAAAACTTCGACGGAAGAATGCCATTCGGATAATACAAGCGTTAACAAAGTTGCGGCAAATTGCCAACCATCCGGTATTAACCGATAAAACTTACGAAGACCTTTCGGGCAAGTTCTCGGAAATTCTGAGAGCAACCGAAAGTATTTCGTCAGAGGGGCACAAGATTATTATTTTTTCATCATTTGTGAAGCATTTGAATTTGTTTGCTGAGGCTTTTGATAATATGAAATTGAAATATTCACTATTGACCGGAAAGACAACGAACAGAGAAAAAGTCATTACCGATTTTCAGAACAAGGAAGAAATCAAAGTCTTTTTGATTTCATTAAAAGCAGGAGGAACCGGTTTGAATTTAACGGCAGCCGACTATGTATTTATTTCTGACCCCTGGTGGAATCCTGCCACTGAGAAGCAAGCCGTGAACAGAGCTCACCGGATTGGACAAGATAAAAAAGTGTTTGTTTATAAATACATCAGCAAAAAAACTGTAGAAGAAAAAATCTTAGATTTGCAAAAGCATAAACAGCAGCTGGCCGATGAAACTATAACCGGAGATAATCTTCTTAAAGGGCTGGACGAAGAAAAGATTATTGAACTTTTTGCATAGACAAAGGGTGAAGAGTGAAGGGTGAAGAGTGAAGAGTGAAGGGTGAAAACTTATAATAGTTATGGGGTAACTTTGGTATAAACTAAGGACACTTTTGATGAGAGATTTTTTATTTTTAAGGCATAAAATTTAACCGGCATAATGTTATTCAATTCCTTACATTTTCTGATATTTATACCCATAGTTACTGCGATTTTCTTTGCCCTCGGAAAGCTGAAGAACCGACGATTTTGGCTGTTGATTGCCAGCTGGTATTTTTATGCTTCCTGGAAACCGGAGTTTTTACTGTTGCTGATTACTTCAACACTTGTCGATTACTTTGCGGGGATAAGGTTGGAAAAAACTCAAAATCGTTCCGGACGTATATTTTTGTTGTTGCTGAGTTTGACAGTAAATTTGGGTCTGCTTGCTGCTTTCAAGTATGTGGGATTTGTAGATTATAATTTGCAGCGATTTATAGGGACATCGGCCTTGTTTCAAGGGCACAGCTTTGAATATTTGGTTTTACCGATTGGTATTTCATTTTATACGTTCCAGACGATCAGTTATACCATTGATGTTTTTAAACGAAAACAAAAAGCAGAGCATAATTTTGTAAAATTTGCATTGTATGTATCTTTTTTTCCGCAATTGGTTGCCGGTCCTATTGAGCGAGCTTCAAATTTATTGCCGCAGTTTGATAAATTACCAAAAATCAACTATAAGCGAATAACATCCGGATTAAAACTGATGTTTTGGGGATTTTTTCAGAAACTGGTCATTGCCGATAATATGGCCTTGTTGGTGGATAGTGTCTATTCCAATCCCGGGTCGTATTACGGTTTGGATATCATGTTGGCCACTTTATTTTTTGCCGTTCAAATTTACGGTGATTTTTCCGGTTATACCGATATTGCCCGCGGAACGGCAAGAGTTATGGGTATTGAATTACGATTAAATTTCAGCAGACCCTATTTTGCAAAATCCATTACTGAGTTCTGGCAACGATGGCATATGTCGCTGAGTAGCTGGTTTAGAGATTATATATATATTCCCCTGGGCGGAAATCGGGTAAAGAGCAATTGGCATTGGGGCTTTAATATTATGGTTACTTTTGTTTTGAGCGGTTTATGGCACGGCGCCGGGTGGAATTTTATTCTCTGGGGATTTTTGCACGGGCTGTATTATATTACGGAGCGTATGATTGTAAAACCCCTGTTTAGTCGATGGTCAGTATCTGTCCCCGCTGCTTTAAAAATAATTACGGTGTTTGTTTTGGTAAATATTGCTTGGGTGTTTTTTCGTTCGGAGTCGGTGAGCGTTGCGCTAAGCCTGCTGGAAAATATGCTGAATATTACAAAAACACGATTAAATTTTGATCACGCCCTGTTGGCTCGCAACGTATTTCTTATAGTATTGTTAGTGAGTGTTCATGTATTGGAACGGCGACAAAATATAATCAATTTAATTTCATCCAAACATTGGGTCGTACGCTGGTCGGTATATTATATTTCCGTAATTATGTTGCTTGTACTGGGCAACTTCGGTATCAAAGAATTTATATATTTTCGATTTTAAACCATAGAAAAATAACGGCAAAGCTGTAATTAAACGGATATACATTAAATGGTTTAATTATTTAATGATATAATGGTACAATACCTTGCTATTCAACAAATACACTCTTTGTAAAAGTCAAATTATTAACCGTTTAAAGTATGACTCCACTCCGAAAACACCATTTTTGGAAAATATTGTAAATACGAAAATAGTACTGTGTTAATAATAAGGACTTTATGATTTAACAAAAACATGTAAATCTTGTCAATCCTGTTAAAAAGACTTTTCGGAGTACACTCAAGTATAATATAATTTACAATTGTTTTCTGACAATCTTAGCAAACAGGGCAGGAAAGAACCGATTGATATACACGCCCAGCTTTTCTTTTCCTCCGAGCGTAATTTCATTTTTATTTTTGAATATTCCTTGAATCGTCTTTTTTGCAAAGACTTTTGGAGACATCCCACCGTCAATATTGACATCTTTCTTTTGAGTTGATTTGCCGGAACCGTCAAAAGCATTTTCTGCAATTGATGTACTGATATATCCGGAGACTACCAATGTAATTTCTATATTCAAGTGGTGAACTTCAGAGCGCAGCGAATCAAAGAATCCATGAAGCGCGTGCTTAGAAGCGGCATAAGCTGACCGATACGGCGCACCGAATTTTCCGGTCAGACTCGTCATTACGGCAATATGTCCTTGTTTTCTTTTAAGCATATGTGGTAAAACAGCTTTTGTTAAATGAACAGCCCCGAGGTAGTTCACATTCATCAGGCGTTTATCCACATCCGGAGAAGTTTCGGATGCCAATGCCCTTTGACTGATACCACCATTGTTAAACAGCAGGTCTATTTTTCCGTACCGTTTGACCGCTTTCTCTGCAATTTGTTTCAAAGTATCATGTTTCTCTAAATCTAAGGGGAGTACAGTAACCTCATTGGGGCGAGAGCAGTTGTTTTTGACACGCTCAAGTTCATTTTCTCTGCGGGCAGATATAATGAGTATTGCTCCTTCGGCATCAAATTCATAAACCAGAGCTTCACCTGCTCCGGATGAAGCACCCGTAATCCAAACAACTTGATCTTTAAAACGTTTCATGGTGTTTATATTTTGAAAAATACAATTCTTAAAAAACTGAAATAAAAAATGAGTCCGGTTTAAAAAGTTAAAGTGCTAAAAATAAGAGTTTTAAGTTAATTGTAAAATAATTTATAAAGCTCTGAAAATTAAGCATATAACTTGTTTTACAAAAATAAAACATATTTTTTAGACCGGACTCAAAAATTAATTGAGCAATCTAACCTCAATTATTCATAAACTTTCAATAGAAAGCAGTATAAAATATTGATTAAATTAATATTGAAACAATAAATTTAAAAAATAAAATAGCCCAAATCCGGCTATCATCATTTTTTGCAGAAAACAATCAATGTGTTAATATACAGACGCTTTCATTGGGGCTATTATTAATTCCCGAATTATTCGGGCTAAATTAAAAAAAACCGGCTATTGCAAGCCGGTTTATGAATTTATTTTTTTGAAAGTTATTACCAACGAATAAGTGCCGAAGCCCAAGTAAATCCACTTCCAAATGCAGTCAGGGCATAAAGATCTCCCTCTTTAATTCTGTTTTGTTCCCACAACTCACTCATCATAATTGGGATGGTTGCAGCCGTAGTATTTCCGTATTTTTGAATGTTGTTGTATATTTTCTCGTTCGGAAGTCGCAATAATTTTTGCACCATTTGAGAAATTCTTAGGTTTGCCTGATGGGGCAGGAGCATATCAATATCACTCAGTTGCAAGTTGTTGGCTTGTAGGGCTTCCATTACTGCTTCGGGCATCCGTTTAATAGCATTCTTGAAAACAAATCTTCCGTCCATTTGCGGAGAAATCGCTTCAATATTCTCATGCATATTCGGATAGATATTCTTCTCTCTTCCGGTACCCGGTTCTTTTATTGTAAGGACTTCAGCATGAGTCCCGTCGGCATGCAGGTGGGTTGAAAGTACGCCTTTACCATTCTCTTCGGATTGTTGCAGAATGGCTGCACCTGCTCCGTCGCCAAAGAGTACGCCCATATTTCGGCCGCGAGTGGTTAAATCTAATGCTGTACTTTGAGTTTCGGATCCAACCAGCAGGATGGTTTTATACATTCCTGTTTTAATAAATTGGTCAGCAATCGATAAGCCGTAAATAAAGCCTGAACATTGTGCTCTTACATCAATTGCCGGGATGTTGGTTAGGCCTAATTCACTTTGCATCAGCACACCGCTGCCCGGGAAAAAGTAATCTGAGCTTAATGTTGCAAAAACTATCGCATCAATTTCTTTTTTGTCAATACCGGCACGTTCGATAGCTACTTTTGCAGCTTCAGCACCCATTTTTGCCGTTGATTTTTCATGAGGCTCACAAAAATGTCTTTCTTTAATTCCTGTTCTCTCCTGAATCCACTCGTCAGAAGTATCCATTAATTTCTCTAAATCATGGTTAGTTACCACTTTTTTAGGAACATAGTGTCTTACTCCCGTAATTTTTGTTTGATAGATATTTCTACATTCTTAATATCGGTCGAAAATACGAACTAATATTAAGCCCGACAAATATAGTTATCCGATTAATCTAATAATAATTGACTGAACCGGTCGAAAAAAAAAGTGACAGTTAATTTCAGTTTATTTTTGAGAAGATTTTTAGATTTTATATTTGCAGGTTTTTTCAGAAATACTACTTTTGAATAAATTTAATACAAAAGAAATTATGAAAAAAATTATTGGAATTATTGTGCTTTTTGGAGTTATAACTCTGGGCTGTAATGAGAGCCAAAGCGAAAATGACAATTCAACAGCCAATGACACAACGGTTGTTGCAGAAGTTTTGGACTTAGAAACGATGTTTGCAGATGCTGATGCATATATTGATGATACGGTTGCTGTAAAAGGAATTGTTGACCACATATGTGAGCATGGCGGAAAAAAGATTTTCCTTGTTCAAGATGAAAACAGTATCAAAATTTTTGGAGAAGACCGCTTTGACGACGAGCTTGTAGGGCAGGATATTATAGTGAATGCCGTACTTAAAGAAAAAAGAGTTGACAGTACTTACCTCGCAGAGTGGGAGGCGGAGGTAGACGCCAATCATGAAGAAGGTGATCAAGAGGCTGTTGCTGCAAGAAAAAAGATTGAGCACATGAGAGATTCTATTAGTGGTACTGAGAAGGGCTATGTTTCTCATTACTCAATGGACTTTGTTTCGTTCAAAAAGTGAGTTCAGTTTAAAAAGTTATAAAGTTGAAAGTTTATAAAGTTATAAGTGCTAAAATTAAGAGTTTTAAGTTAATTATAAAATAATTTATAAGACTCTGATAATTAAGTACATAGCACGTTTTACAAAAATTAAACATACTTTTTAGCCCGGACTCAAAAGTAATTTTTTCAAAAATAAAAAACACAAAAGTTGGAGGACAAGCAAACTGTATTCCGGCTTTTTTAGTATGTAAACGGCAGTAAAATGCTTTGGGTTTAAAAAAATAAATATGAAAGTATTAAGGAAGTGGAGTCGGATTTTGCACCGAGATTTGGGGTTCTTTTTTGTCGGTACATCAATAATATACGGGATATCCGGCATTGCATTGAATCATATGGGAGACTGGGATCCGAGCTATGTTGTCGAAAATAAAGAATTATCCATAGAAAGTGATTTGACAAAAAGCCAATTCAGCGAAACGGTTTTAATGGATGAATTGAAGCGGCACGACTTAGCCGATCAATATACGAACCATTATTTTCCTCAAGCACATATTTTGAAAGTATTTCTTGATGATAAATCTTCATTAATTATTGATACAAAAGCGAAGCGAGCTCGTTTGGAGTTGATAGAAAAGCGTATAGTTTTTTATGAAGTAAATTTTTTGCATTATAATCCCAATGCTTGGTGGAAGTGGTTTTCAGATATTTTTGCCGGTGTTTTAATATTTTTGGCACTTAGCTCTCTGCTTATGGTCAGAGGAAAGAAAGGGGTTAGCGGGCGAGGAGGTATATATGTAGTTGCCGGTATTATTATACCTATTCTTATTTTAATTTTTTCTTAGTCGTTTAAAATTGGGGGGGGTAACTTGCTAATTCTACCGAACCGGTAAGATAAATTGTAGAATTGCCCGTAATTTAATTAGAACATCTTTTTTTTCTGTCATGGTCTTAATATTTTTGTGTCAAATATGGAAACAATTTTTTGAGAAATTTGTCACAAATATAAAATCAGAAGATAAAGTTAAAATAAATTCTAAAATAAAAGAACTTTAAGTCTTTTATTTAAAGGAAACATACTATTTTTTAAAGTATTTTTGCAAGATCTCACGGTTATTATCGGAGAGTTTTTCAATATCCTGAGTACTTATTTTATTGCTTACCCCTCTAATGCTTTCCGTTACACGGCTTAGTCCGGTCTCAAGTTTTTTCATGACCGCAATACTGAGATACTCGTCCGGTTTAGCCTCTGTTTGAGTAGTATTTGAAAATTTCGCTGCAATTTTACAAGCCTTATCGGCATATATTGCCAATTCCTCCAAAATACTTGTAGCCGGAGTTTTTTTTCTCGTATTATTCTCAATAGTGCGGCTAAGATGATTAATCAGTACCTCATCATTAACTTCCTTATTGACGGAATTTTGAATGTTCTGTGCTTTTTTTATAAATGTGTTGAATTTTTCAGACGGCAGTTCAGCAGTGATATTTATTGTTTGGTCTTCGTGCACCAATTTATTTAATTCCTCCAAGAGGTTTAAAAGGCTCACGAGCTTCATTAAATGTATAAGGTTAATGCTGTTAATGCTGTTAGTTATTGCTGTCCCGGAGGTTAATGCAAAACCCTCTCTCCCGGCAATATCAATGGGTTGTATCTTGAAACGGTGCATGAGGTCAGCAGTCGGATACAGCTTATTTTCATAGATGACCAATCCTTCTCCAATTAGTGCCTTGGCTATGTTAGAAAGCCCGCGTTTATTCAACATAGCCGGGACATGTCTT
>JAYEIA010000139.1:0-10877 GCA_034659855.1 Bacteroidota bacterium | reverse complement strand
TAAGATTTTACACTATGATTTTTAATTTCCCGGAGGTTGAGCGACGCCGAAACCGGTTTCGGCTTCGCTCAACCCCCGAAAAAACAACGTCATTTTAAACTATAGCCGGCTTTATGAATAGCTTGTTGAAAAAAGAAGGTGATGTAAAGGATATTTTCTCTTTTATTATTAAAAATATATTCGGATATTTAAATTTATATATACATTTGAGCCGATAAAAATCATTTATAAAAAATATTAATGAAAGAATATATAGAAAAGTTAAATTGGCGATACAGTACCAAAAAATTTGATCCGAATAAAAAGTTGACCGATGAGCAAGTCGATTTTCTTACAGAGGCTATGCGGTTGTCTGCTTCGTCGTACGGATTGCAGCCTTATAAAGTTATGCTGGTTGAAAATGCGGATATACGCTCGGAACTCGTACAACACTCGTGGGGGCAAAAGCAAGTTGCTGATGCATCGCACCTTATTGTGTTGTGTAATTATACAGAGGTTGAGGAGCATCTTGTTGATGAGTACACAGATCATATGGCTGCACTGAGAAATATGCCTGCTGAAAAGCAAGAGGCTTTCAACAAAATGTTAAAAGACAGCTTGAAAAACAGGGATGATGTGGCACAATGGGCGGCTGAACAGAATTATATTGTTCTCGGAAATTTATTGTCGGCCTGTGCTTTTGCAAATATTGATGCTTGCCCGATGGCCGGGTTTATTCCGGAAAAGTACAATAAAATACTGGGCCTCAATGAAATGAAGCTGAATGCAACAGTAGTCATTCCGGTGGGATACAGAGCAGCTGATGACAAATATGCAGAAATGCCCAAAGTGCGTAAGCCTCTCGAAGATTTCTTACTCAAAAAGTAAGGGATTTATTAATACAAAAAACTCCATATTGCTACTTGCGGTATGGAGTTTTTTTAGGGATTGTATTTATTAAAATTACCGGTTCGGCCCTTTGACGTTCATGAGTCGGAGCATTGTTTTCTCTTTCCGGTTTATTTTTCTTTGAGTAAATGCTCAATGGCTGTTTTTAATTGTTGATCATGGCCTTTTTTTAGTTTTGAGTATTCATTTAATACTTTAATGTCGGGTTCTAATTGCTTGTTTTCCAGCAAATTGCCGTTCGTTGTTCTTGTTCCTATTTCCGGTATGCCGAACACAAGTTTCGGGTTTATTTGGTTTTCCCACCAAACGGCAGTCATTGTACCGGGCACCGGCATGCCTACCAATTTTCCAATTCCCAAGGTTTTGTATACAAAGGGAAATGCATGAGCATCGGAGTAGTTTCCTTCACTCATTAATACGATCGAAGGCTTTATCCATTTGCCCATAGGATCGTAGCCAAACGTCTGACCGCGCGGAACAAAATCAATATATTTTTGTCCGCTGAGCAGTGTTGCTAAATCGTCGTGGAGCCAGCCGCCGCCGTTATACCTTGAATCCACAACAACGGCTTGTTTGTGGTAATTTTGCCCGAGCAATTCCGAATAGACTTTACGAAAACTACTGCTGTTCATTCCTTTGATGTGAACATAGCCGATTTTTCCTCCGGAGAGTTCTTCGGTTTGTTTTCTGCGCTTTTCTACCCATCGGTTATAGAGCAGATTATTCTCGGCTCCGATACTTGTAGGCTTTAATGTAATGTTTTCTGTTTTGCCGGTTTTTTTCCGTTTAATTTTCCACACGACACTTTTTCCGGCTTTGTGGTTTAAGAAGCGGTAAAAGTCATGGTTGGCGGATATTTTATTTCCGTCAATTTCCAGTATAATATCCCCGTTTTCTAATTCCGGTTCAACTCTGTCGGCCGGGCTTTTCTCTATTATATCTTTAATAGTCAGGCCGTCTTTAGCTTCATCAATATTATAAAAAATACCGAGTGCGGCGGTTTTATCTCCCCCCGAATCTGAGCGAGCATATGCCCCGGTATGAGATGCATTCAACTCTCCGAGCAATTCACTCATCATTTCGGCGTAGGCCCTGTTGGAATTGATATGGGGTAAAAACTTTTGATATTCTTTTTTATAGAAATCCCAATCGACACCATGCATATCTTTGACATAAAATTTCTTCTTCATTTGGCGGTGCATGTGCTCAAATAAATAGGACCGTTCTGCATAATTGTTTATCTCATATTCGGCTTTAAATGCAACCGGCTTTTTGCTGTTGTCTTTAGTACTTATTTTGACTATTTTCCCTTTCGATAAAATAAATACAAACTCACCCTTTTTATCGGTATCCATATCGCTGATGGCGGAGCCGAGTTTGAGCAGGAGTTTGGTTTCTTTTTCATAAATTTTCTTTACCCATAAGTCATAGCCTTTTTCAAACTTGGCAAAGTAATAGAGTTTTTTTCCGTCGGCAGACATAAGGGCATCTGCCATGAACGAAGAATTTGAGGTGAGTCTGATTATTCGGTCTTGTAGGTTGCTCTTGTCAATTTTAACTTTTGGCTTCTCTTTCTTCTTTTTTTCGTCATCTTTTTTGTCATCTTTTTTCTTTTCCTCTTTATACTTTAATTCGTATTCTTCCTTTGAAGCATTCAATTTGTTAAATGCTTCTTCGGTAAAGAGCATGGCATAAATATCTCGCTGTGATCCCCAACTTCCGTGGCTTCTGTATCCATTCCTGTCCGAGGACCATATCATTCCTTTTCCGTTCATAATCCATTTGGGGTTGGCATCGGAATAACCGCTGAGCGTCATGTTAAACGGTTCTTCGGAACCGTCAGCTTTAACCAAACCAACATCATTGGAAAACATGGAATTCGGAGAGTAGCTCACCAAAAAGTATTTGCCGTCCGGCGACCATTGGTAATATTGATCACCATCAGAATATGAGTAATTGTATTTTCCGGGAAGCACCGTGCGTGTTTTTTTTGTTTTAAGGTTGAGTGTCTTCAATTCTGTTCTTTCAGAAAGATAGGCTATATATTTTCCGTCGGGAGAATAGGAGGGTTGGAAACAGTCGTCAGAATTTCCGACAAGTAGTTCTTCCTTGAGCAGTGTAGAATTGGAAAAATTCTTTTCTTCGGCATTTTTCTTCACCGTTTGAAATATTTTCCAGCTTCCTTTGCGTTCTGAGGCGTATAATATAGAGTCACCACCCGGACTGAAACTAACCGAGCGTTCCTGTTCGGGAGAATCCGTAATTTGTTTTGTTGTTGAATAATCGACAGCAGTCACAAATACGTTTCCTCGCAGTATAAAAGCAATTTCTTTCCCGTCGGGTGAAACGGCAATTTCTTTTGCCCCGGACGACTTTGTATAATGCGTGACCTGATCGTCGAAATCGTTACGAATAATTATTTTGAGCTTTTGGGGTTTGCTCCCTTCTTGCATGGTATATAATTCCCCGTGATATGAAAAGCAAAGTATTCCGGTTTCAGAAACTGATAAATGCCTGACAGGGTGTGTTTTGAAATGAGTAAGTTGTTCAATACTATCCTTTGAACTGAAATCCATTTTGTAAACATTCATGCTTGAGTCGGATCTCTCGCTTGTAAAGTACAGTACCTTTTCATCTTGGGATAAAACCGGCAGTCGGTCTTCACCGGCTCGTTTAATAATGAATTCATGCGTTCCTTTTTGGGAGTCAAACAACAAAATATCTTTGGAAGCCGAACTTTGTTGATGTTTTCTCCAATAGTTTTCCGGACTTTTAACATTCTGATATATAATTCTTTTGCCGTCGTTCAAGAATTTGGCTTGTTGAGCAGGGGTGGCTATAACTTGCACTATTCGCCCTCCTTGGGTAGGAACTGTGTACAGCTCTGTGAGGTATCGAGTCGGAAAACCGGCATGGCTTGCCGGATCTTGGATAAGAGAGGAAAACAGAATTTTTTTCCCGTCGGGAGAAAAGTCAGACGGTATTTCGTTGCCTGAATAATAGGTGAGTCTTTGAAATTGTCCGCCTTGAGCACTTACGGTGTAAATATCAAAGCTGCCGTTTCGGGCGGAAGCAAAGGCGAGTGTTTTACCGTCGGGCGACCATACCGGAGCATAATCGGTGGCTTTATCTCGGGTAAGTGGCTTAGCTTCTCCGCCTTTTGCTGCGACAGTATAAATATCGCCCTTGTAGGTAAAGGCCACAGTTTGTCCGTTGGGTGAGATTTTTGAATCTCTTAACCACAGAGGTGTTTGTGATAAGGCCGGACCGGCAAAAAAGATTAAAATAAGTAATATAGCTGCGGTATTTCTCATGGTTATTGAATTTGTTGTTTAATTTTGAGATATAAGCCTGAAAGTTACATTAAATTTTCTTTATTTTTCTATATTTGGCTAAAAAAATAAAATGTACAAAGATATAAAACCGGCTCTCGTTATTATATTGCTTATTTGGCTTGTATTTCTGATATCAATAATAGTTCCCTCTATCGAGCTTCGTTCTATGGGTATAAGGCCTCGTACCATTGACGGTTTATGGGGAATTCTGTTTACTCCGTTTTTGCACGGCAGTTGGAGTCATATCATTTCAAATACAATTCCTTTGCTTATTCTTTTACCGATTTTATTTACCGTCTATAAATCTGTGAAGTACAGAACCCTTCTAATATCGTTGCTTTTGGGTGGTTTGTTGGTATGGCTTTTGGCCGGTTCAAACTCAAACCATATCGGTGCAAGCGGAATAGTATTTGCGTTAATAGGTTTTGTTATAACTGCCGGAATAATAAAGTTGAACTTTTTGTCGATATTGATTGCTGCCGGTGTGGTTGTTTTATACGGAGGAGCCACACTCAAAGGATTTGTTCCCGAGGAGGGGATTTCATGGCAAGGACATTTGTTCGGAGCAATGTCAGGAGTGTTCTCGGCATGGGTTTTAAGAAAAAGTATTCGAAAGAAAAAGGAAATTCAACAATAACTTTTGCTTAAATTACATTAATATTTCTATATTTGAGACACAATATATATTTGGTATATTCAATGAGTAGAATTTATTTCTTCATTTTAGTGTCAGTAATATTCTTAGGACTCAGCAGTCCTTTGTTTTCGCAGGGAACTATGTCTGTTGCCGGAGGGGAGGTAAATATTGAAACCGTAGATTTATCAAAGAAAGTTTTCAGACTTTCCGGTGAATGGGAATTCTGTAACAATAAACTTCTAACGCCCGAAGAATTTCGTTTTGCCGATTCTGTACAGCTTAAAAATGTTCCCGGTTTTTGGAAGTCCGGAAACGGATTATATGAGCAGAAAAGCTTTGGTTACGGAACCTACAGAATAAAAATAAAGGCAAATAAAAAATTCAAATTACTTTCGATAAATTTTAATAAGGTTCAAAATGCTTATAAAATTTGGATTAATGGGCAACTGTACAGAGAAATAGGCCGGGTAGGAAGAAGTAAAACTGAAATGCGTCCTACATGGTCATCTGAGTTTTTTGTTTTTAAAAATAGAATACCCGAAAATGAAATTGTAGTACAAGTCAGCAATTTTTACCATAAAAAGGGTGGTATTGAGCTGACCCCCTACATAGCAACTCCCGAAAAAGTTGAACGATTCAGTTGGGAGAATTTAGCTTTTGATCATTTTATAATCGGGCTTTTGTTGATTATGGCTATTTACCATTTTGGACTGTTTATAGTAAAGCCCAACGAGTGGTCTGTTTTGTATTTCGGGTTATTAATGCTTTCTTCGGTCAGTTTCAAAATTACAACGGGAGAAATTCTTGCAACGACTATTTGGCCTGACTTTAATTGGGAGTTTCTTGTCAAGTTAAATTATATCAGTAATTATGCCCGGGTTATGTTTTTTGCACTTTTTATCGGAACTCTTTTTAAAACGGATCATCGCCGAATGTCAATGATAATAACGGCAGCAATTTCGATTGGAATGTCTTTATTCATTGCAGTAACGCCGGCAATAATATATACACATACCTTGATTGTATTCTTGCTGTATGCCTTTGTGGTTATACTTTTCTTTGTGGGGGTATCAATTCATGCCGTTAAAAAGAAAAAATCCGGAGCTGTATATTCTTTTATAGGAACAATGATTTTATTTATTACGGTAATTCACGATGTTCTGTCAGAGATTTTCCTGTTGTCCGTACCGTTTTTAACAACCTACGGTTTATTCATATTTGTATTGACTCAAGCCTATATGCTGGCTCATCGTTCTTCTTATTCTTACCAAAATTTAGCAAAACTGAATAAACGGTTGTTGACACTTACTCGAATCAAAGATGAGTTAATTGCCAATACCCACCTCACTCCTGCTGCACCATTAAAATCTATTGCTTCAAACTTGAACGTTCAGAAAGGATTGGCCCTTGCACATATGGATGCCGGCTGGCAGATCGTTGCAGAATATTTTAACGGAAAAATAACTGCCATTCCTATTCGTAAATTTCTTAACGATAAAAGAGTTCCATGGAAACGGGAGTGCGAAGTTAAGATGATTAACCAAGCAATATTATCAAAAAAAACAGAGGTGCAACATGATGAGCAAACCGGTTTGTCAACCGTTTGCCTGCCTGTAAAAGACGGAGATGAGGTTGTGTCAGTGTTTTACGCACAAAATCCGAAGGAATTTGGAAAAATAGATGCTGAAAAATTGATTGTCATGGAACTGTTGAAGCCCCAATTATCGGTGATTTCTCGAAACAGCAAGGCCTTTGATGATTTAAATAAGTTTAATGAGGAGCTGGAAATAATTGTTAAAAGGCGAACGATTGAAATAATTCAGCAAAATGAAGAACTGAAAGTTCAGGCTGATTCAATAGCCGAGCAAAATGATATAATTAATGGAGCCTACCTAAATTTGGAGAAACAAAATCAACAAATAAAGGACAGTATTAATTATGCTCAATCTATTCAGAAGGCATTATTTCCCGAAAAACGCAAAATAGCCAAGCTTTTTCCTGAACATTCCATTTTCTTTAAACCCATGCATCGGCTCAGTGGTGCGTTTTATTGGGCAGCGACTATAAAGGCTAAGGGGGAGCTATATTCCATATTTGCTGTTGCAAGTGCCAAAGGATTAGGTGTCCCCGGTGCTTTGATGGGGATTATAGGAGACAGTTTGTTGAGCTTTTCAGTTCGTGAAAAAGGACTTTATCGACCGTCTGAAATTTTAAACAGCTTACATCAAGATCTTATTAAAAAACTGGATAAAAAAAATAACAATCAATTTGAATCTGCCGGTATAGATATTGGACTAATTGCATTGAATAAAAAAAATAATAAATTGTATTACGCCGGAGCAAAGCAACCGCTGTATTTGGTTGAGGATGATAAACTTTCGATATTGAAAGGAACCGACAGAACTTGTGGTTTTATATCCGAAACTCAAGAGCAGAACCTATTTACAGACTACGAAGTGCTATTGAAAAATGATTCAACAGTTTTCATGACCGCCGGAGGCTTCTCACAACAGATTCAATTTATAACTAATGAAGAGCTTGGAACTCAAGCGATGGGGAACCTTTTGGTTAAGGTTTCAAATGTTGCAATTGATAAACATAAGGCTGTATTGGAAGAAGAATTAAATAAAGTGAAGGGAAATAAATCGCAAACCGGCGACATTTTAGTTGTATCAATCAAATACAAGATATAAGCATGAACAGGTATCTTTTAACATACATTTTTTCTTTTCTTTTTGCACTGACGGTTTCCGGGCAAAACAAAAATGTTGTACCTGTTGCCGAAAAAGGAATTATAGATTTATCTGATTTTGATATTCAGGAAAATAAGACGATTAAGCTTAACGGCGAATGGATGTTCTTTCCGCAGGCTTTTATATCAGAAACAGACTTGCTGAAAGCTTCAAGTAAAGAATTTATAGACGTGCCGTTGTTGTGGAATGAAAGTGGCTATAACTCGTTAAAATCCGGACAGGGCTATGCTGCCTACAAATTGAATGTTATTATTCCTTCAAACACGGAACAAACAGCTATTCGGCTGAAAAGAATTGAGTCGGCCTATAAAGTATATTATAATGATTCATTGATTGCTCAATCCGGAAAACCGGGGAAATTAAGAAAGCAAATGAAGCCGGCCAAAGATACAAAACTCATTTTTTTGCCCAATGATCAAGAAAATTTCAGCCTTACCATTTTGGTCAGTAATTTTTTTCACAAAAAGGGCGGAATTGTCAGTCCTGTTGAATATGGTATAACTCAATACATAGTGGGTAAAACACGGCGAGCCAGAGGATATGAAATGTTCTTTTTGGGTGCCATATTAATCATGGCATTTTACCACCTGGGTCTTTATTTGCTCAGCCGAGAAGCTATTTCTTCATTATACTTGGCCACTTTACTGATGGTTGTACAGTTGCATATGTCAGTAAACGGTGAGGTTTATTTAATAAATATTTTGCCGAATATTGGTTGGGAACTGCTGCTTAAAATAGATTTTATTACGAACTACTTGACCGTTATTTTCTTTTTCCTGTTTTTTCAGTCGCTTAACCGTGATTTCTATTCGAAAACTATGGGAGGATTAATTATTACGGCAAATGTGGTTCTGACTGCCCTTACATTAATCACTTCGGCAAGTTTTTACACTCGTTTTCTTGTAATTTTTGAAATTATTGCGAGTATTACCGGGCTGTACGTTCTGGTGATGCTTATTGTTGCTCTGATGAAAAACAGAAAAGGCACAATATTTCCTTTGTTGGGAACTTTAATTATTCTTGTCGCTGCCACCAATGATATTTTGCATGAGCAGATGGTAATCAATTCATTCTATGCTTTGCCGATTGGAGTTATGGGATTTATATTTTTTCAGACTTTTGTGCTGAATTTGAATTTTTCAAGAACCGCCAAAGAGAGTGAACAAATAAATTCTTTGACGACAAAACTTGATGCCGTTAAGGATAAATTTTTGAAAAAAAACACTTTTGGATTCGACTATCCCCTCGAAATACTTGCCGAAACTTTAAAAGCAGACCGAGGGATTTTTTATTCACAAAAAAATTCAGTCATCGATGCCACAAATTATTATCCTCTCGAAACGGATAAAGAACAGATAGCTAAAGACTCTGAACGCATTGTTTTTGAAGCATTACATGCAGAGCAGTATGCAGTAAAACCTCCATTTGTTAATAAAAACAGACGGGCTCAACTGGCCTTTCCCTTTAAAGAAAAGGGAGAAATAAAACATATTTTATACCTTGAAAAGGCCAAAGCATTTACGGATGAAGAACTGATGATTCCCGAAATGCTGGCTACTCAAATATTGGGTCTCTCTCAAAATTTCAAATTATTTAATCAGCTGAAAAATCTTAATTCAAGACTTGAAGAACTTGTTGATGATCGGACGTCGGAGATTCGAGAAAAACAGCAAAATTTGGAAACCCAACGCAATGAAATTGATCAGCAAAATACCTATCTCAATGATATTTATGAAAAAATACAGATACTAAATGAGGAAATAACCGATGATATTCTTTATGCCAAGAAGATTCAAAATGCTGTTTTTCCAACCCAAAAATTTGTGAAAGTATTGTTTCCTGAGCACTTTATTTACTTTAAACCCAAAGAAATAATCGGCGGTGATTTTTATTGGGCTGAAAAAATTGAGGATAATTATATTTTTTGTGCTGCAGATTGTACCGGGCATGGAGTACCCGGAGCATTGGTGTCAATTATCGGGATCAATTTATTGAACCGTTCGGTACACGAACAAAATATAGTAAACCCCGGTAAAATATTGGATAATATACAGAAAGATATTCGCAAAGTTCTTGGACAAAGAAAGGGATCTGATTCAAAAGACGGTATGGATTTATCATTAATAAACTATAATCCAAAGACACGTCAGCTGATTTTTTCCGGAGCCCGAAACTCCATTTATATCATACGGCAAAGAGAGCTCACTGAACTAAAGGCCGACAAAATGTCCATCGGCGGCATGATACATGCCCGAATTAAAGGAAATCGAAATTTTTCAAATCAAGAGTTTATCACCCGACCCGGAGATACACTTTATATGATGTCTGACGGTTTTGCCGACCAAATTGGAGGTAAGTGCAAGCGAAAATTTATGAGAAAACGCTTGAGAGAATTGCTCTTGGAATTGGCCGACTCTCCGATAACTATGCAAGATGCCATTTTAGACAATGTTCATAATTCATGGAGGGAGGATACGGCACAAATGGATGACATCATTGTAGTCGGCATAAAATTTTAGAGTTTTTTGTGCCGACAGTTCAGAATACCTTATTAATTCTATTTTACGAAGTTAAAACTAACCGGAAATCAGCCTGAAATTATAAATTAGGGTTTGCAGAAAAATGGTTACAAAATGGTTATCAAAAATTATATTAATATATACTTGAATCAAATGCAAGGATTGTAATAAAATTACGCAAATTGCATGCATTTGAAACAAATGTATTTAATATTTTTATTATTCAGAAGCACATCACTTTTGAGATTTTCAGCAAGCTCTAAATCAATTCAATATTAGTGTCATGTCAAGCACGATATATCGCACCAAGTTTTGTTCTTTTTCGTTTTTGATTCATAAAAAAAGACTCACGTAACTTGGTGCGATATTTTATACTTGACATAACATTAGTTTTCCCCGAACGGGCTGAATGCCTAATCTATTTTAGTCCAACACAACATTTTGTGCATTTAATATCCATAAGCATACCCCATAAGGCCGTTTATTAACTAATTGACCTTACAAAATAAACCGACTTGTTTATGAGTTACCCGATATGTTGTACCGGGCTGAAGTAAGTTGCTCTTTTCGAGCGTTTCTAAACTTCGTAAAGCAGAATTAATCTCTGCGACGATTACGACCTCTCCCGTTTCCTTGGCCTCTTCCTGAGTTTCTTCCTGAACCTCTTCCTGAGTTTCTTCCTGAACCTCTTCCTGAACCTCTTCCTTGTCCGTTTTTTTCTCCGTAGCCATTTTCTTGGGGCGAC
>JAYEIA010000138.1:0-10932 GCA_034659855.1 Bacteroidota bacterium | reverse complement strand
GTTGCCTGATGCTGAATTGTCCGATTTTGATAATTCTCTGGCTTATATTGCATATTTTGACGGCACAAACCGGATACCGTTAACGTCTCCGATGGAACCCGTGATTACAAATGGTTTTTTTACCCTGTCAGCAGACATTTCAGCCTATGGGTCGGGAAAATATACCATTCTTTCGGAACCAATAACTAATCAACCGCCCGAATCTTCAGACGGCAACGTTACCACAACCACAAATACGCCCTATATATTCAATTCATTGGACTTTGATTATTATGATGCCGACGGAGATCCTCCGGCTTCCCTGCTGATTGAAATCCACTCCGGCGAAACATCCCAAATGGCAGGTGCATTATATTTTGACGAGAATGCTGATGCGATGTATGACGATTTTGAACAAATAACACCCCCGTTCAGCCTTCCGTTCAATGATTTAGATTCTGATAAATTTGTATATGTTCCGCCTCAGGATGAAGTCGGACTGCCTCTTGATTCGTTTTACTTTAAAGTACAAGACGTTTTCCAAAACATCAGTGAAAATTTATACGTGATGAATATATTTGTGGAAGCCAATAATGCCCCGGTTCTTCAAAATGCTTCGTTTTTTGTACATGAATTTGCACCTGAGGGTACAATAGTCGGGAAATTAGATGTTACGGCTCCCAATGGTTTGGAAAACTTGTCATTTGAAGTTATTTCGGTAATTGAAGGCATTGAAGGAGCTTTTAGGTTTGATGCTGAAACAATGGATGTTCTGGTTAACAGAAGTCATTTATTAGACAAAAGCATCTATGAACGATTTATATACCGGCTTGCCGTTTTTGATTCCGATACCCCCTCAATAAGTGATACAGCCTGGGTTACCATTGAGTTAATCGAATCCGGTATTCGAAGTTTAGATATTGCCAACTTTTTCTCTCCGAATAATGACGGACATAATGATGTTTGGAGGATTAAGGGCAGTATTCTCGATCCCGATATCGAATATTTGGTATTTAATCAGTCGGGCCAAGTTATTTTTAAATCACACGGGTATACCGAACAATGGGATGGACTTTACCAAGGGAGACCGCTGTCTCCCGGCGTATATTATTATGTAATACGCACATCCGAAGCCGTTCGTAAAGGAACAATCACCTTGGTCAGATAATTTTATCATTATTTTAGTGTCTGTAACTACTGTTGAGTGTAGTTTAAAAAGGTTAAAAGTTGAAAGTTTCTAAAGTTAATTATCTGATATTCAGCAAATTATGCAGAATTGCCATATTTTAATAACTGTTTGAATATTAGACAAATAACACTTTTTACTTTAAAACTTTATACTTTTTATACTGAACTCACTGTTGATTAAACCGATTATTATAATTCAATATGCGTCAAAAAATATTTTTATTTACTTTGCTGACATTAACTTCATTCTCTGTTAAAGCACAAATATATACTCCGTATAATTTATATTCCAATAACTTATTCTTATTCAACCCTGCCCACGCCGGAGACAAAGACCATTTAGCCGCTTTCTTAATTTATCGACAACATTTAACCGGTCTGGACGGAGCTCCCGTCAGTCAGCTACTGGGAATACACGCCCCTATTACCCAAAAAATGGGTATAGGAGGTGTATTGCAATCGGGACAAGTCGGCATGTTAAATACATTCAGCGGCCGGGCAGATTATTCATTCAGAACTCAACTAACAAAAAACCAACTTATTGCATTCGGAATCAATGGCGGATATTTTCAACGCTCTCTCAATCAAAATGATGTTTATGTTTTTGACAGCAATGACCCGATTTTATTGACCAATGATTTCAACCAATCTGTATTCTATGGAGGAGCCGGTATAGAATACCAATTATTCG
The DNA here is from genome assembly GCA_034659855.1 of Bacteroidota bacterium. Classification (GTDB taxonomy): domain Bacteria; phylum Bacteroidota; class Bacteroidia; order Bacteroidales; family JAADGE01; genus JAYEIA01. The sequence goes on along the minus strand of JAYEIA010000138.1, from coordinate 9,074 downwards.
GATTTTCGATAGATGTTTCCACTCCGCTGATTTATAGTTCAGGCAACACGGTGTATTCAAGATACCTTGCAAGAGCAGCCTACGAATTCAATACCAAATCAAAAACTTGGCAATTTACTCCGGAGTTCTCTGCAGTACTCACATCCGAAAGCAATTTATTATACAGAGCATCGGTTATTACTCAATATTCAGATATATTTTGGGTTCAAACAGGCTATAAGCAGAACACAAGCCTTGTTTTTGCCGCAGGTATCAGAGCCGGTAAGTTCGGTTTTTCATATGCCTATGATACAAACGCCGGAAACTTAGCAAATATCGGAGGCCCGTCTCACGAAGTATCTGTTTCCTACGGGTTGTTTGAAAAGCATAAGACCGACACCATTCAACTCACTCAGGAGGAAATAGAACACGAAAAGATGTTGAGGCAAAAAATTAACGGGAAAAGTTACGAAAAATATGTTCAGGCTAATAACTACGGATTTTACAATGATGTATTAACATTGACCGACTCCATGCACCAAGAAAAGAAAAAACAACAACGCCGAGATTCAGTGATTAAAGCCATAGCGTATCAAGATTCGTTGGATACTGTTAAAACCGATAGTCTGAAAAATACAAGCCCAATTGAACCGGACACCGTAGAGTATATTAAATCGGCAAAAGAACTTACAAAAACCGAGTATAAAGTTCTGGAGCAAGGCGTCTTTTTTGACATCGGATCAGCCAATATTAATATCAAATCACAAGATTACCTGAACCGTGTAGCCAAATTATTAAACAAAAATCATAAAATAAAATTACTGATAACCGGTTATACCTGTGATATCGGAAGCGAAGCAATCAATGAAATATACGCCACAGACCGAGCAGAAGCTGTTAAATACTACCTTATAAATAATGAAGGGATTCACCCCAAACGCCTGGTAACCGAAACCATGGGAGAAAGTGACCCGGTGGTTCCGAATACGAATGAAGCCAACCGGCAAAAAAACCGCCGCGTTTTATTCTCAATTGTTCAATAATATTTGTAATTTCGTCCGAGAAGGAATTCTAAGGATTTTTCTAAATATAGACCGAAACGGTAAGGTATTTGGTATATTAATACCGATAAGTGCCTGAGAAAATCCATGTTCCAACGACCAACTTCTATAAGCAGAGTTGTGTATTAGTCCAAAATAAACCCTAATTGTTGAACAATGAAATTATACAAAATTGAATCCGGAAATTTAAAGTTAGACGGAGGAGCCATGTTTGGTGTCGTCCCCAAAGTACTTTGGAACAAACTTTATCCGGCTGATGAAAATAACCTGTGCAACTGGGCCATGAGATGCTTGCTAATTGAAACCAACGGCAAACTCATTTTGATAGATACCGGCATGGGAGATAAACAACCTGATAAATTCTTTAAACACTACTATCCCAACGGAGACAATTCACTTTTATCTTCATTGAAAAAAAACGGATTTTCTCCGGAAGATATTACCGATGTCCTAATAACCCATTTACACTTTGACCATGTGGGAGGTGCCGTTAAAAAAGATAAAGACGGAAAACTGTCCCCTGCTTTTCCAAATGCAATATACCATATCAGTAAAGGACAGTGGGACTGGGCAATGGATGCCAACAGAAGAGAAAAAGCCTCATTCTTGCCCGAGAATTACATGCCGCTGCAAGAGCACAAGGTCTTAAATTTGGTTGAAGAGGAAACCGAATTGTTTCCGAATGTATTTGTAAAAATGTTTGACGGACACACCAATGCCCAAATGTTACCGTTCATAAAATATAAGGGACAAACCATAGTGTACGGTGCCGATCTTTTTCCGTCAACAGCCCATATTCCCATGCCTTACATCATGGGCTATGATACTCGCCCTTTGGGTACCCTTGAGGATAAAAAACGGTTCTTTAAAGAAGCCGTTCCCAATGACTATATCTTGTTTTTTGAACATGATTTGTACAATGAATGTTGTAGCTTACAAGATACTGAAAAGGGTGTAAAAGTTAAAGATACTTTTAGTTTGCAAGAATTTACGAATAGTTTTAATTAATATTCTGAAAAGTCCTAAGGACTTGATAATCAATCTTTATAAAAAATATTTTAAGATATAATATAGGATGCTGTCAAAGCCAATTATTGAATAAATTTTCTAAACACTTAAAAAATAAGAACCATGAACTCGAAAGTAATTAGATTCATTGCCGTATTTTTCTTTAGTCTGTTATTCTTCGGCAACACCCAGGCACAACGGATATATATCGCAGATTATCAAAGCAATGCCGACGTAAAAGTATTTGTCGTAGATTACAAAAGCAATGCCGATTTGGTGGTATATAAATGTGACTATTCCAGCAATGCCGACGGAAACAAAGGATTGTGGTATTTTGAAGATTATAAAAGTAATGCCGACAAAGTCATTTATTTTGTAGATTATTCGAGCAATGCCGATTTAAAAATTTATTTTGAGGAGTACAAAAGCAATGCAGGCTGGCGAAATAAGTCAAAGCAACATCTGATGTATTAAGTTTGAATTGATCATATGCAATCCATATACCTCTAACTTTCGGCAAGTTAACCAATGGAAGGGCTATACTTTAAAATAAGGTTGTTTTTCCGGAGGTTGAGCGTGTTGTTTGCAAAACAATATGCTCAACCTCCGGAAATTTGAATATTATCTTGTAAAATCCTTATAATCACAGAATTCCTGACCCAATGGCAGATTATCAGCATTTTACAAGTATTTATTCGTAAAATAAGTTTGTCGCATTTTAATAATTGTGCAATCCGCAATATAGTCGCAAAAAACCAAAATCTTGACAAAAAAATCAATATAATTCTACATGTTAGCGTATTACACAATTTATTACGGTGGATTGGAATTGAAATTTTATCCAAAAAAAATACGAATATAGAATAGTATGAATTGCGTTAAGTCAGGATTTCTGAATTAATGATAAAATTGAATAGATATGAAAGTGATAATATGGCACTCGTTACAAACAAGCACCGGGAGAATTAATATTGAGCCAGTATTTGTTTAAATGCTTTATTGGGAGCAGTTTCATCCCCGTTTACTGAATATTCAGGCTTTAGTCCGTGGACAAAATACATGTCTATCAGTCCCATACTTTTCACTTCAATCTTGCCCCGGTGTTCACAAACAAAAAGGTCTTTCACGTACTTATAAGTTGTTTCAGAAATATTGATCATGCCGGGTTCTCCGGCCGTTTCCATTCTGCTGGCAGTATTTACGGCATCGCCCCATATATCATAAGCAAATTTCTTTGTCCCGATAACTCCCGCGACAACTTTTCCGGTGTGTATTCCAATGCGTACCTCCCATGGACTCAATCCTTTTGATATCCTTCGGGCATTGTATTTATTGGTAAAATTTCGGATTTTTAAAGCAGCCAATACAATATCAATCGGGTTACTTTTATTCCTCAAGGGTAATCCGCCCACACACATGTATGCATCACCGATTGTTTTAATTTTCTCGATAAAATGCTGTCCGGTAATCTCGTCAAATTTCGCAAAATAAACACTCAATTCTTTTACAATTTCCTCCGGTTCAAGCTCAGAGGAAAGCTTAGTAAAGTCTTTAAAATCAGTAAATAATATACTGGCTCGTCGGTATTTTTTAGCATCAACTGTCCCCTTATTTTTTAACTGCTCAGCAATTTCGTACGGAAGAATATTTTGCAAAAGACTGTCCGTTTTTTGTTTCTCCGCTTCAAGCTTCCTTTTTTGATGCTCTAAAATTTGAGATTGGTTTTCAAGCTCTGAGGCTTGCACTGCAATACCTTCAATAAGCTTAAACATCGAAAGAATTGATTTTACACGAACCGATAATTCAACCGAGTCAAAGGGAATACGAAGAAAGTCTGTTGCCCCCAAATCAAATGATTTTTGTATCATTTCTTTATGCTCAAGCAAAACCAAAACAGGAACAGATCGGATATCTTCAATACTGATAATTTCTTCGAGTAAATGAAGAGCATAATCTGAACGCAATTCAATATCCAGCAGAACGATGTCAGGTCTTACATCTATGATTGACTCCAACACGCTGTCATTCAGCACAAAAGACTTAACAAAATACTCCTGCATTTCTGTTGAAAATGTTTCTTCAACATAAGCACTTGTATGAATATTATCTGAAATAATATAAAGTATATAGTCAGCTGTATCCGGCATTTTATTGTTTTATTTTCATTCTCTGTATGAGTACCGTTTAAAAAGTTATAAAGTTGAAAGTTTATAAAATTTAAGTCCTAAAAATAAGAGTTTTAAGTTAATTGCAAAAATTATTTATAAAACCCTGATAATTACACACATAGCTTGTTTTACTAAAATATAACATACTTTTTAGATCGGACTCCTGGATGAAATATGAAAAATTTTCCATAACATACAAGTATAAAGGTACAAATTTGTTTGAAAAAAAAAGAAATAATCATAATTTTGCTTAGGTCTTTTACATCAATGTGTACTTTTACCTGATATAGTACCTTTTTATCGGTACTAAATTTTAAAACTGTTGTAAGGAATGGATAGGATATAAGTTATGATAGTTATGCTTGTTCTTTTGTGTCCTAACTTCTTTAAAAAATGTTTAAATAGTTTGGCTATTCGCACATTTTTTAAATTGTTAGAACAAAAAATAGCTTTGCCTAACTATCATAACTTATATCCTATTCATTCCTGAAGTATCCTATTGACTAAAAAAATATAATTAAACACAAAATAAATATAAAAAAAGAAAAAACATGGCTGTTGACCAAAATATGCTCGAAGAACTCAAAAAACGCATAGCAGCGTTAAGGAGGTATCTTTGACTTAGACAAGAAACTAAAGCTCATTACCAAAAAAGAAAAAGAAGCTCAAGCTCCGGGTTTTTGGGATGATTCAGGAAAAGCCGAACAAAAACTCAAAGAAACTGCACGCCTGAAAACTTGGACTTCTGCTTATTCGAAACTAAGCGCAGAATTTGAAGATCTCTCTGTAATCTTTGAATTCTATGAGGCCGGAGAAGGCTCTGAAAAAGAACTTGACGAAAGATACGGTAAAGTTAAAGAGCTGCTGAAAGACTTGGAATTTAAAAATATGCTCCGAAACCGAGAAGATCAAATGGGGGCAATTCTTAAAATAAATCCCGGAGCCGGCGGAACAGAGAGTACCGATTGGGCGGAAATGCTTATGAGAATGTATATTCGTTGGGGAGAAGATAATGACTTCAAAGTAAAACAAGTCAGCTTGCAACCGGGAGATGAAGCCGGTATAAAGTCGGCCTCTCTGGAATTTGAAGGTGATTTTGCGTACGGCTATCTGAAAGGAGAAAACGGAGTACATCGCTTGGTTCGACTTTCTCCGTTTGATTCAAGCAACAGACGACATACGTCATTTGCCTCAGTTTTTGTAGCCCCGAGTATTGATGATGATATTGATATAGAAATAGATCCCGGAGATCTCAGCTGGGAAACGTTTCGTTCCGGAGGTGCCGGCGGACAGGGGGTCAATAAATTAGAAACCGGCGTTCGGGTAAGGCATGCCCCCTCGGGCATAAGCGTTGATAATACCGAAACAAGGTCGCAACGAACAAACAAAAACAATGCTTTGCGTATTCTCAGATCTCACTTGTATGAAATAGAACTTAGAAAACGAAGAGAAAAGCAACAAGAAATTGAAGGAAATAAAAAGAAAATAGAATGGGGCTCACAAATTAGGAATTACGTTCTGCATCCTTATAAATTAATAAAGGATTTAAGAACAAATATAGAACGATCTGATGTACAAAATGTGCTTGACGGGGATTTGAATGAGTTTATAAAAAGTTACCTGATGGAGTTCGGGAAAAAACTTTAGACTCATTAATCTTGCTTCATAGTCTTGTCATTACCACAAAAAAAACTTTTGATAAAGACGGAAAAGTATAATTTCATATTACTACTTTACAACGTTTGGAAACGCTCTGAAAGAGCAATTTAATTCAGCCCGGGGCAACGCGCCGGGTCCGGAATAAATGAGCTTGTTCGCCCTGCAAGGGCAGTTTATTAATAAGTTGCCTTTACAAGGCGAGAAGGCTATAGTTTAGAATAGATGTGCTATTTTGAATATGGTGATTATAAAGCTTTTACAAGATTATTTTAAAATTTCCGGAGGTTGAGCATGTTGTTTGCAAAACAAGCCCCGAAACCGGTTTCGACTTCGCTCAACCTCCGGAAAAACAACGTCATTATAAACCATAGCCGGCGAGAACTAAAAATGACAATAGGCCAAGGCATTGCCTTGTATTGAAAGAAACCGGGCTTTCAGCCCGTAACAAAAAACTCATACTGAATTAATTTAATCTTTCAAGCTAATTTTCAATTTGTTTTAACTTCGTAAAATATCCACTTGTAACTGCTTGGAAAAAATAGAGCAATACAAGTTATTTTGCAAATGACTTGTATGTGAGTAATATTCAATATTTATTAAATAAACTATCCGTTTTCAGACTTCGTCTGTTTTATTATTTTTTATTATCTATATAGTTATGTTGTAGCCCATAAGAAAAGATTTACATTGCAATTAAAAAGACCTCAATATATTTTGATTTTGTTCCATTATTCGTTAACTTTGCATGATGGAAAGAAAAAGAGAACTGATATATTTTAAAAACTACTTCAATGAGTTCTTTGACTTACAAACAAAAAAGTAAAAGATAAGATTGATTATGTGTTATTTACAATAACTGTCGCAGAGAGAATACCTGTAAAATTTTTAAAACACATTACAGGGACTGACGGATTGTTCGAAATAAGGATTAAATATACAAGTAACATTTATCGAATATTTTGCTGTTTTGACAAAGGAAAAATTGTTGTTCTTTTTAATGGATTTCAAAAGACACCGAAAAAGGAGATTGAGAGAGCATTAAAAATTATGGACGAATATTTCAAACAAAAGGAGGTATAAAATGAACAATATAACAACATTTGACGAGCATCTTGACAAAAGATACGGGAAAAAAGGAACTAAAAAAAGAACAGAATTTGAAATTAAAGCAAAGGCATTTGCAATTGGTGAAATTATTAGAGATACAAGAAAAAAGGCAAAGATGACACAAGAACAACTTGCAAATAAGATCGGAACAAAAAAAAGTTTTATATCACGTATTGAGAATGGACACAGCGATATTCAATTATCGACACTTTACAGACTGATTGAAATTGGTTTTGGTCAAAGACTTAATATATCAATAGTGTAATAACGACAAACGGGCTACAACAAACAAATAAGCAACATGCGGTTCAGCAGAAATCCGCAAGGACAAAGGAAATTTGCTGTGAGCATATCAAGAAATTTTCGGTATTTATTCCGCACGTTGCTTATTTAAACGTTGTAATGAATTATCACAGCCTGTGGTATAATTGCACGGATCTATGCGTAGCTTGCTGATTTACCTTGATAATTTGTTTAAATTTGTCCAAAAATAAATATCAAAACAGACCAAGTCTGCGTTTTATGGCATTTTATCATTATTTCTCAAATAACCCGGATAAACGGGCAAAATTCATTTTTAATACCATTGCTCCTATATACTCCGGAGCAAATAAACTTTTGGCCGACAATTTTGCTCGTGCCGTAGAAATTCTTGCCGGTAATACCTATAATTATTCCGACAAATCAATAATTGACATCGGCACCGGAACAGGAGCTTGGATTGCAGCAATGGATCAGGGACTTAATCCCACCCAAGTTGCCGGAACCGATTTTTCTGCCCGGATGATTAAGCAAGCCAAAAAATCGTACCCGTCCATTGATTTTTTCTACGGAAACGGGGAACGGTTAAGTCAGATTCCCGACAACAGCTATCATGTTGCAACAGCATCCTTTGTACTGCATGGCGTAAAAGCTGATAAGCGAAGAAAAATCTTGAATGAAATGTCACGCATTGCTTCCGACCGATTAGTGTTTCAGGACTTTATCGGTAAAACCCCGGTAATGATAAAAATTCTTGAATTTTTGGAGAGAAGTGACTATAAAAATTTCAAAAACCATTTCTGTAATGAACTGAAAGACAAATACAACAATTGCTATTCGGAACATGTCAGAAGCGGTACCGGCGTATATGTTGTCGACTTAAATACTCAGAATAACTACCGAAAAATTGTATGAGTAGTGGCAGATTGCGTGGTACTTTCCTGTCAAACCGCCACGTTGTTTGAGCGGGTTAAAAACCCTGACATTTAGCACTTTGCCTGCCCTTACTTACACAAAATATTATGCCCCGGCGTTTATATAATCTCTATGATTTTGTGTCAATTACTCAATTATAATGTTATATATTCCGCTTTGTAATAACTTTTTTGAAGACAATTGCTCCGTTAATTCGACGTAATTATTGCATCTACGACAAATATTTACTTTTAGTTTTTTTAAATAATATGCTGCATCATCTTCTTTCTCAAACAGTAAGATGTAAAAATCACTTTCTGATTCCAGAATGGCAGTTTCAGGCACAGCCCATATAGTATCGGCAGAAGTAAAAATGTCGCCTTCGACAAATTGATTGCGAACCATATTCATATTGTTTGGGTTCTCAATTTTGGCATAACATTCTATCGACTTAGAACCGGACATAATAGTTTTACCTATTGCATTTAAAGTAGCATTGTATTTTTGCGTTTTATCAGCATTAAAATAAAATTCCACTTTTTGTCCGGGTTCTATTTTCTGTAGGTCTTTTCCAAAAACAGAAAGTTTTAGTTGAAATGAATTATTATCAATAATTTCGGCAATGGATTGCTGTGGCTCAACATATTGCCCTACGGCTGCATCAATACTTGAGATGTAACCGCTTATGGGTGATTTTACAGAAAAAGATGAATAAAATGTGCCCGTTTCTATTTTTGCTGCGTCAAGCCCCATAATACTCAGTTGTTTTTTTAAAGCCTTATACTTTGCCCTTTCTGCATAATAGCTACTTTTGGCAGCCGTATATTCTTTCCGAGTGCCGATATTTTCCTCTTGCAATTCTTTGGCTCTCTTATAGTCGCTTTCTAATTTTATAAGAATGGCTGATGATTCTGCG
>JAYEIA010000137.1:0-2180 GCA_034659855.1 Bacteroidota bacterium | reverse complement strand
ATGAAACGTATCTTAATGCCTTACGATTGGCAAGGTTTTCCACTTCTGAAAACTTACCCACTAGAGGGTGATGAGTTTGCTGCTTGGTATGATATATTTTTAAGCCTGCCGATAAATACTCGGCAAATTTAACCGGTGAGGCAACTTGATTTGTTACAGTTTGTTCACGAAAAAGGATACCGTAATCTGCAACTGAAAGATAATCATAAACTTCTGACACAGAAAGCCAATAACGTTTTACTCGGTTTGGAAATTTGTTTGTTAGTTTATCTATAATTTTATGAGGTTTCGACAGAAACATGATTTTAACTGCCGGGCTTTGTTTCATGTTTATTTCGAGGAAATCATAAAGAAATTCAAAAGATTGCCAACCGGCAACGGAACCGGAATAAACCAAAATAATATCATCATTGCTATAGCCAAGTTTTTTTCTTTTATTCGTAATTCTATTCAAGTCTAATTTCCGGTTTTCAAAATCGGCACCGAGCATACATGGTATAACTGCATGTTTGTCAGACATGTAATTAAACTCACGTTTCCAGTATTCAACTAATTTTTGAGAAACGGCTATTCTAAAATCTGAATTTAAAACTGCGGAGCGTTCATATTTTTCAATATCATCATAACTTAAAGCTCCTGCCGAAATATTATATTCTTTTTCTTCCTCTTTATTTGCTCCTCTACCGTCATAAACTATTTTTATTTCTTTATTTTTCAATGCAGTTTGTATCAAATAAGTAGCTAATGGTCCTCGTGCTGTAACTTGGTCAAATTTCATAAAAAAATACAAAAATTTTATTGTAATTCTGTTTTTTAGGATATTACTTAATTTCGGAAACATCGGAATAACCTTTGCTTTAGGCAAACTATTTTTAATTTCCTTTCTAACTGTTAAAAAATTCCGTAATGAAATAATTGCAACCAAAGTTACCTTTTCATTAAGTTCAGTATTGAAAAATTTAACAACATCAATTACTTGACTGCGATACACACCGGTTACACCATCTCCAAAAGTTAAATAAATTGCCTTGCTCATTACAGTTTTGATATTATTTCCATGATTCTTTCTGTTGCTTTACCATCCCATAACGGAGGAATTTCGCCTTTTTTGAATGTTCCGGCTTCAATTTTACCTATTTCAGATTTTGCTTGTGCAAATGTAATCATAATATTTGTACCGAGATCAACAGTTATTGGTCTTTCGGTATTATTGCGTAAAGTTAAACATGGCTTTTGCCTGAATGTTGTTTCTTCTTGGATACCTCCGCTGTCGGTTAATACAAATTTACAGTTTTTTATAAGTTGCTGAAAATCAAAGTATGATAGGGGGGCTGTTTGAATAATGTTTTTTAAATCAGATAAGCGTTCTTCTAATCCGAAGTCTTTAAATCGCTGTAATGTACGCGGGTGAACCGGGAAAACAGCTGTGCGTATTTTATTTAAGTGTTCTAATAATTCTAAGATTAAAATTAGTTTTTCTTTAGTATCTACGTTTGACGGACGATGAATGGTAACAAGTACAAAGTCATTTTCTTTCAAATTATATTTGCTTGATATTTTAGCTTTATCAATGCTGTCTTCAAAAGCTACCATGGTATCAATCATGGTATTACCAACGAAATATTGTTTACCTTGTTTTTTCTCGGCAGTTAAATGTTTTGTTCCGCTTTTTTCTGTGATGAAATAATAATCTGAAATTTCATCGGTCAGAATACGGTTTATTTCCTCGGGCATTGCACGATCAAAGCTTCGCAGACCACTTTCGAGATGTGCCAACTTTATGTCCGTTTTATTTGCGGTAAGGGCTGCTGCAAGTGTTGAATTTACATCTCCGGGTACAATCATTAAGTCAGGTTTGAACTCTTCGGTAATTAACTTCTCAAGGCGTAACATAATTTCTGCCATTTGAGTATTGGGCGAACCGGCACCAATTTCGAGAAAATAATCCGGTTGCAATCCGAACTGTTCAAAAAATACTTGCGACATTTTATAATCGTAGTGCTGTCCGGTATGAGCAATTTTAATTTCAATATCAGGATATTGCTTCGCCACTTTTTTAAACTGCGTAACTTTTATAAAGTTGGGGCGTGTGCCTATTATTACTATGATTTTTTTCATTTTTAAATTAATAATGTTTTTTCCAAAATCAAATATTTGAGACTAAATATGCTTGAATATAA
>JAYEIA010000136.1:0-11036 GCA_034659855.1 Bacteroidota bacterium | reverse complement strand
AAAAATGGTAGTTTTTATAATATAACTTAAATGTGTCATTTTGCAAAAATAAATTATTCTTCGAGATATTCCTTACCCTTTTGAGTTTCTTCCACTTTTGTGATAAAATAGCGCGTATCGCCCCACCACGGAAAAGTTCTGAATCGCTCTTCGTAGCTTAACCTCACAGCGTGACCTTGAAGATTTTTTAACTCCTCAATGACCTCACTATCAGTGGCTGAAAAATAAAACAATTGAGATTCTGAAACACCTTGACTTAATTCTCCTTCCCAAGTTTTTAGAATCAAGCCCTTATGACTTATTTTTACTAATTCCCCGGCTCTAAAGCCCTTACTGTAAGAAATATAATACAAAAACGCATAATATCCGCTTAATAATATTACAATGACCAAGCCTGTGTAAATTAAAAATTTCTTCATCGATGTTTGATATTCTTTTGCACAAATATAACTAAAAGTTAGCTATTCGACAATCTCTTTATTATAAACCACTTGAATAACTCATTATTTAACAAAAATAATTTGACCGGCTTCCTGTACAAAGTTAACACAATCTACCTTACAACCTTTTCTTTAAAACAATAAGTTTACTCATTAAACAGAAATTTGTCTTTTATATGAATAAATATATCTTTTTTATTAAAAGTCTTGCCGGTTTCAAACAAATAGAATATGTTTAGCAAGTATTTACTAAAATTACAGGTTTTTAATGTTGTTAAAATTGTTTTATTTGGCCTTACGCTGATAAAAATCATTTTGCAGAATTAATATTGCGACTAATTTTGTCCTAATTATAAAAAGATTCGAGAACTTAAAAATAAAGAAATCATGTCTGAGAACCCTATGAATCTGTTTGAAGAATTTGAACCGCTGAGCACCACCGACTGGGAAGAGAAAATTAAAAAAGACCTTAAAGGTGCAGGCTACGAAAAAAAGTTGATGACTAAATCCCTCAACGGATTTAAAATTAGACCTTACTACCGTGAAGAAGATATAAGAGCCTTACCGTACATCGACCTCAAACCGGGACAATACCCCTATATCAGAGGAAATGACCCAAAAAATAAAGTGGCCGAAGTCCATGCCGAAATAGTAGTAAATGACATAAGGTCAGCCAATAAAAAAGCGATTGAATACACTCAGAAAGGGGTAACATCCATTGGTTTCCGTTTTAATGAGAAAACTAAGTCGGATTCAAAAAACATTGTCAAACTTTTAAAGGCAGTCCCTACAGCTAAGGTTTACCTGAGATTTGATGTAAAATCAAATCTATTGGATTTTGCAAGAAACCTACATAAAACCCTGCCTAATCCAAAGGAAGCCAAGGGTAGTTTTAATTTTGATCCCTTGGGAAACATGGCTCTTATCGGCTCTTGCTGCACAAATAAAGACTGCAATTGCTCCGATGATTTGATTGAACTCCTGAAATTTTGCCAGGCCAATCTTCCAAATTTTAAAGTTGTAAATATTCACGGTTCTCATTTTCGGAATGCCGGCTCAACGGCGGTTCAGGAATTAGCATTTTCTATGGCTATCGGAAACGAATACCTTGTAACAATGACGGAGCAAGGATTCAAACCGGAAGAAATCACCAAACACTTCATGTTTACCTTCGGAATTGGTTCCGACTATTTTACCGAAATTGCAAAACTGCGTGCCGGAAGACTTTTATGGTCAAAGGTTGTAGCCGCTTATACCGAAAATCAAGAGTCAGCAAAGACCTATTTCCATTCGGAAACCTCACTTTGGAATAAAACCGTTTACGATGCCTATGTCAATATGTTGAGAACAACAACAGAATCCATGTCGGCCCTACTCGGCGGCACCGATTCAATGTCGGTTATGCCCTTTGATACAAGTTTCAAAACAAGTGATGCTTTTTCAAAACGAATCGCAAGAAACACCCAGATTATTCTTAACGAAGAAGCCAAATTCGACCAAGTCATAGACCCGGCTTCCGGCTCATATTACATAGAATACCTCACGCACACCCTGGCTGAGAATGCTTGGGAACTGTTTAAAGAAACAGAAGCCAAAGGCGGATACAATAAGGCTATGGCTGAAGGTTTTATTCAGGAAAATATCAAAACTATTGCCGATGAAAGAGATCGCCGTATTGCTTTGGGCAAAGATGCCATTTTGGGAACCAATCAATTCCCGAACAGCGAAGAATTTATGAAAGAAAAAACGGAAGACTCGATATACAATAATCGTCCAAAACAAAATAAACAGGTAGAACCGTTGACACTGTACCGAGGGGCACAGGCGTTTGAGAAGATGCGTTTCAAAACAGAACAAGCCGATTCAAGACCAAAGGTATTTCTGCTTACTATCGGCAATAAAGTGATGAGAACAGCAAGAGCCGGATTTGCAAGTAACTTTTTCGGAACAGCCGGTTTTGAAATAATCAACAATATTGGCTTTGAAACAATAGAAGAAGGAATAGCTGAAGCCAAAAAAGGCAAAGCCGATATTGTAACCCTATGCAGTTCGGATAATGAGTATAGTAATTATGTTCCCGAAGCCATGAAACAAATTGGAAATAAAATGATTCCGGTTATAGCCGGTTATCCCAAAGATAATATAGAGACCTTTAAGACACTTGGGATTAAACATTTTATACACGCTAAGTCTGATGTACTCAATAGCTTAAAAGCCTTTCAAGAAGAATTAGGAATTTAATGCTTGTTAAGAAATAAAGTTTACAATTTATACAAATTTATTTTGTTTATTTTCAAAGCATAAAAGTTGCGAATACCCACAATTTATTTGAAAATTACATAAAATTTTAAAAAATAATATATGCGACCCGATTTCAGCAAAAGCACAATAGGAGTTACCCCAAAAGGTAAAGCCCCGGATAAAAAAGCCGGTACATTTCAAACCGCAGAACAAATTGAACTTAAATCATTCTACAGCCGGGAAGATATTAAAGACATCAAGCACTTAGGTTACGGTGCCGGAATACCTCCCTATCTTCGAGGGCCTTATTCAGCCATGTACGCTATGCGACCTTGGACCATTCGTCAATATGCCGGATTCTCAACCGCTGAAGAATCCAACGCATTTTACCGAAGAAACCTGGCAGCCGGACAAAAAGGCTTGTCCGTAGCTTTTGACCTGGCCACCCACCGAGGATACGATTCTGATCACGAACGTGTCTTGGGCGATGTCGGAAAAGCCGGAGTTGCCATAGATTCTATTTTGGATATGAAAATTTTGTTTGACCAAATTCCGTTAGACAAAATGTCGGTTTCCATGACCATGAACGGAGCCGTATTGCCGGTGATGGCATTTTATATTGTCGCCGGCATGGAACAAGGAGCATCCTTGGAGCAACTCAGCGGTACAATTCAGAATGATATCCTGAAAGAGTTCATGGTACGCAATACCTACATTTATCCGCCGCAACCCTCCATGCGTATCATTTCGGATATATTTGAGTTCAGCTCTAAAAAGATGCCCAAATTTAACTCCATCAGTGTTTCCGGCTACCACATGCAAGAGGCCGGAGCAACGGCTGATATTGAACTGGCCTATACTCTGGCCGACGGATTGGAGTATCTCAGAGCAGGAATTGATGCCGGGCTGGATATTGATGCATTTGCTCCGAGAATTTCATTTTTCTGGGCAATCGGGATGAATCATTTTACTGAAATTGCAAAAATGAGAGCCGGCCGGATGCTGTGGGCAAAATTAGTCAAACGCTTTAATCCCAAAAATCCAAAGTCGATGGCTTTGCGTACACACTCGCAAACCTCCGGTTGGAGTTTAACAGAACAAGATCCGTTCAATAATGTTGCTCGCACATGCATTGAGGCTACTGCCGCAGCACTGGGGCATACCCAATCGCTTCATACCAATGCCTTGGACGAAGCCATTGCTTTGCCTACCGATTTCTCGGCCCGTATTGCACGAAATACTCAAATATATTTGCAAAATGAAACCGGAATCAACAACTCACTTGACCCCTGGGCAGGCTCCTATTATGTTGAAAAATTAACCGAGAAAATTGCCGATAAAGCATGGAAACTGATTGAAGAAGTTGAAGAGCTCGGAGGCATGGCCAAAGCCATTGAAACCGGAGTTCCGAAAATGAGAATTGAGGAAGCTGCCGCCCGAAAACAAGCCGGTATAGATACCGGTAAAGAGACCATTGTGGGAATTAACAAATACAAGTTAGATAAAGAAGACCCCATTGAAACGCTGGAAGTTGACAACAGCGAAGTGCTTAAATCTCAGAAAGAACGCTTGAAAAAACTCAAAGCCGAACGAGATAATTCTGCCGTTGAAAAATCACTGAAAGCTATTACAGAATCCGTAAAATCGGGCAAAGGCAATTTACTCGCATTGTCGGTAGAAGCAGCCAAAAACAGAGCAACTTTAGGTGAAATTTCCGATGCCGTTGAAGTTATTACCGGAAGATATAAAGCTGTTATACGAAGTATATCGGGTGTTTATTCATCAGAATCAGGAAAAGATATGAATTTTGCAAAAGCACAAGAACTGGCCAATGAATTTGCTGAAACCCAAGGCAGAAGACCTCGAATTATGATTGCAAAAATGGGACAAGACGGGCACGACCGCGGAGCAAAAGTTGTTTCTACGGGCTATGCCGACATTGGCTTTGATGTTGATATCGGGCCTTTATTTCAAACCCCGAAAGAGGCCGCCAAGCAAGCCGTTGAAAACGATGTACATATTCTGGGCGTGTCGAGTTTGGCGGCAGGTCACAAAACACTCGTACCTCAAGTTATTCAAGAACTCAAAAACCACGGAAGAGAAGATATTATGGTCATTGTAGGCGGAGTAATACCACACAGCGACTATCAGTTTCTTTATGATGCGGGTGCTGTAGGGATTTTCGGACCGGGAAGCTCCATTTCAAAAGCAGCCATCGATATCCTAAATATTCTTATGGAAAAATAAGTATAAACCGGCCAAAAATAATAAAACCCGCAACGATTGTTGCGGGTTTTGTTATTTCATTGGCTTTTATCAACGAAATATTTCCGTTTTTTTTTAAATTTGTAAAAAAAATGCAATTTACCGATACACATACACACTTATACACTGAACAATTTGAAGCCGACAGAGAGCAGGCTGTCAAACAAGCAATAGAAGCCGGCATCACCCGTATGGTACTGCCTGCTATAGACTCGCAATACATTAAAGCCCAAAAAGACTTGGCCAAAGCCTTTCCGGAAAATATTGCCATGGGAGCCGGGCTGCACCCCTCATCTGTCAGACAAAATTACAAAGAAGAATTAGAGATTGTAAAAGCTGAAATTGAAAGCGGAAAATATATTGCCGTCGGAGAAATCGGCATTGATTTATATTGGGACAAAACATACAAAGCAGAACAAACAGAAGCCTTTGATTTTCAAATCAAATTAGCAAAAAAACATAAACTCCCGATTATAATTCATGTCAGAAATGCTTTTGATGAAGTATTTGAGGTTGTAAGACAAAACAATGATGAGCAGTTAAACGGTGTATTTCACAGCTTTACGGGTTCGGCAAATCAAGCCAAAACAATTCAAGAGTTTGGAGGATTTAAAATCGGAATAAACGGTATTGTAACATTTAAAAATTCTGATTTAGGCGATATCGTAAAAACAATTCCTGCCGAATATATCGTTTTGGAAACCGACTCTCCTTACTTGGCACCACACCCCAAAAGAGGAAAACGTAATGAAAGTAAGTACCTTATATATATAGCCGAAAAAATAGCTGAATTGTATGGCATCAGTTTAGAAAAATTATCGAGTATAACAGAACAAAATGCTGCTGAACTGTATAATAATTATTTGAATTAAAAAAAGTTCATCCATAAAATTTAACAAGCCAAGCGATAGTAAATAATTTGAATAAAAACAATGAAATCAAACGAAACTTCAGTACTGATAATATACACCGGCGGAACAATCGGCATGATAGCCAACCCCGAAACAGGTTCCTATAAACCCTTTGATTTCGACTATCTGCCCGAAAATATTCCGGCATTACAAAAATTCGGTTTTCAGTTGGATACCTATGCTTTTGAAAAGCCTATTGACTCAGCCAATCTAAAACCCTCCACATGGATAAAACTATCTCGTATATTACTCGACAATTATTCAAAGTATGACGGCTTCGTTGTCCTCCACGGAACCGATACCATGGCCTATACTTCTTCGGCATTAAGCTTTATACTTCAAAATTTCAATAAACCGGTAATACTCACCGGCTCACAACTTCCGGTAGAAACTTTGCGTACCGACGGCAAAGAAAATTTGATTACCGCCATAGAAATTGCTGCGGCTAAAATTTCGGACGGCAAATCACTCGTTCCCGAAGTTTGCATATATTTTGACAACCGGCTGTTTAGAGGTAACAGAGCCACAAAAAAAAGCGCCGAATATTTCGATGCTTTTGATTCTCCGAACTTTCCGACCCTTGCCAAAGCCGGAATAAATATAAAATACAACAAAAAGCTCTTTCGCTATCCGGAATACGAAAATGTGCCGCTGATACAACCAAACTTGGACACCAATATTGCTCTGATTAAAATATTCCCCGGAATACAAAAAGAAATCTTTGAATCCATACTGTCCGTCAAAAATTTAAAAGGAGTAATTCTGGAAACTTTCGGGTCAGGTAATGCTTTTCTGGATGATTGGTTTCTTCAGCAATTTAAAGCGGCTGACGATAAAGGAATAATAACCGTAAATGTAACCCAATGCCACGGAGGAAAGGTAAACATGGGAAAATACGAAACCAGCCGACAAATGAAAAACTCCGGTATTTTAAGCGGGCATGATATGACTACGGAAGCCGCCATTACAAAGCTGATGTACTTAACCGGCTTGGGATTAACAAAAGATGAAATTACAGAATTTATTCCCAAATCATTAGCCGGTGAAATCACAATTTAACCGGAGGCACGCAATAAAAACACCCCGGAAGTTTACCTCTGAAATCCGGATTTTCCGTTGACTACCCAAAGCAAATAGTAATTTATTTCTTTTTTGGAAGATTCAATAATATTTCAAATCAGTTCATCGTTTACAATAACGATTCATAAAATATATTACAGGATATTATATAATTAACCAATTTATTTGTCTATAAATTAAGGTGTGTTATATTAGAAAGGCTAATAATTTTAGTAATATAATTTTTAGAGTTGAATTTTTTTTGTATTTTCGGACTCTGAAATTAATCAAATAATTGCTCAAATTCGGAGAGGTGTCCGAGTGGCTTAAGGAGCGCGCTTGGAAAGCGTGTATACTCTAACCGGGTATCGCGGGTTCGAATCCCGCTCTCTCCGCCGGAATACCGGGAGAAGAATTTTAAAATTGATAACTACATTAAATTTAAACAAATGAAAAAGTTTCTTGCATTAACCGCAATTTTCGGATTGTTAATTTTAGGTGTGAACAACTCATTATTGGCTCAGACACCTGAAGGAGAAGACACGACAGCCATCGAACTAACTGACTCTGTTGCTGCAGACACTATTGTTGCAAACGACGAAACAGAAGTTGTTGACGCAGCTACTGTTGATGAAAGCGGAAAACTACACCCACAAATCAAAGAAAAATACATTGAAGGTGGTGCTATGTTTATGAGTTTCGTACTCATATCTCTAATTCTTGGATTGGCGCTTGCTATTGAAAGAATTATATATCTGAACTTTGCTGATGTAAACACTAAAAAGTTTCTTGAAGACGTTGAAGCAGCACTTGAATCAGGTGGTATTGAATCGGCAAAAGAAGTTTGTGCAAACACAAGAGGTCCTGTAGCAAGTATATTCTACCAAGGACTATTGCGTTCGGACGAAGGAATAGAAATTGTTGAGAAATCTGTTATTTCGTACGGAAGTGTTCAAATGGGCCTTTTGGAAAAAGGACTAACTTGGATTTCTTTGTTTATCTCCATTGCTCCAATGTTGGGTTTCATGGGTACGGTAATTGGTATGATTAGTGCATTTGACAGCATTCAAGCTGCGGGTAACGTAGATGCCGGATTGGTTGCGGGAGGTATTAAAGTGGCTCTTATTACTACGGTCTCCGGACTTATAGTAGCAATGATTCTTCAAGTATTCTATAACTACTTAGTATCAAAAATTGACACCATTGTTACAAAAATGGAAGATGCTTCCATATCTCTGATTGATCTGCTTACAACATACGAAAACAAATAATCAGAGCCAATCCATTTATTCATAATAAAAAATAAAACACTATGCGTGACAATTTAGGAAAAATAACAAGAGTCCTGCTGTGGGTTATGTTTGCAATTACGGCTCTGTTTATTGTATTTTATTTCATGAACCTTGACGTAATTGAGCAAGGAATTGATACAACTTGGGTAAGCAGAGTACTGAGATTTTCATATGTACTTGTTCTAATAGCCGTCGCAGGGGTAGTAATAGCCGCATTGTTCAATTTTGGAAGAAGACTCATTCATGAACCAAAGCAAGCTTTAATCAGCTTAATTCCGCTGGTACTCCTTGTAGTAGTTATCTTTATTGCTTCTTTTATGGCATCAGATGAGATAATGCAAATTCAAAGTTATGACGGACCGGATAATATTCCTTCGACACAGAAAGCTGTCGGAACCGGGCTAATTACTATGTACCTTTTACTGGGCTTAGCCGTATTATCAATTATCGGCACCGCTATTGCACAACTTTTTAAGTAAACGACTTATTTTGCTGCCGTACGGTTTGTGCGGCAGCTAAATATTAATACACGATATCATGGCAAAACCAACACAAGAAATAAATGCCGGTTCGATGGCAGATATTGCCTTTCTTTTATTGATATTCTTTTTGGTAACAACCACCATGGATACCAACGAAGGAATGATGAGAAAATTACCGCCCCCGCCGGAAAATGAAGAAAATAAACCCGAAGTAAGAAAGAAAGAAAGAAATGTATTTGTGGTTTTGATAAACAGACACGATGAACTCGCCGTAGAGGGAAGTTTGGCGAACGTAAACAATTTGGCAGAACGCACAAAAGCATTTTTTAAGAATCCTACGAATAAAGAAAATCTTTCCGGAAAGAAAGAAAAAACGATTCCTATTTTTGGAAAAGTTATGGTTTCTAAAGGGGTTGTATCTCTTCAAAATGACCGCGGAACAACATACGCTCGATACATCAAAGTTCAAAATGAGCTGGTGAAGGCAATCAATGAACTTAGGCAAGAAAAAGCATTGGAATATTTTGGAAAAGACTTTGTGGATTTAACCGAAAAGCAACAAGAAGCAGTCACGGAATTTTATCCGCTGTCAATTTCTGAAGCAGAACCAAGAGCAATTCAATAACATTATAAAAGACAAAATCACATGGCAGCTTTTAAACGAGAAAAAGGAAAAGGCTCTCCCGCAATTTCAACGGCTTCATTGCCCGATATTGTGTTTATGCTTTTATTCTTTTTTATGACAGTTACAACAATGCGAGAGGTAGAACTCAAAGTTGATTTCAATGCCCCGCAAGCTTCAGAAATAAGCAAACTGGAAAATAAAGCATTACTCAGTTACATCTATGTAGGAGCTCCTATAGAGCAATTACGGGGGAAATACGGGGAAGCACCCAGAATTCAGTTAAATGATGCAATAGAAGATATTTCACAAGTTGCAACCTTTATTCAAGCTGAAAGAGAAGCAATGAATCCGGCGTCAAGACCCAAAATGATTACTGCTTTAAAAATTGACAAAAAAGCAAAAATGGGAGTTGTAACAGACATCAAGCAAGAACTTCGTAAAGTCAGGGCATTAAAAATTAACTATGTCTCCCTCAGGGAACGAAGATAAGTATTTTTTTTCTATAGGCAGGCAACAAACTCAGTTGCCTGTTTTTTTTTACAATTCTTTTTAATTTCAATGTTTCCCATTGTATATTTATAAAAAATTTTCTACATTTGGTGTTACAAAACATAAATGCAAATTATTATGGATACGAAACCTGATTGTTCAGAATGTCATATTAGCAACACTTCAACATTTAAGACACTTAACGAAGAGCAAATTAAGTATGTCTCTAAAAATCAGACATGTGTAGGCTTTAAAAAAGGCGAAATCATCTATAACGAGGGCAGTAAGCCAACCGGGCTAATATTCTTATGCAAGGGTAAGGTAAAAATTTTCAAAGAAGGTGTCGGGGGTAGAGATCAAATAATTCGCATGACCAGACCTGAAGGAATTATCGGTTTCAGGGCACTTTTTGCCGAAGATAAGTATATTGCTTCGGCGGAAGTTCTTGAAGATGCGCTTGTTACTGTACTTGATAAAGATTTGTTGAAAAAACTGATATCAGAAAACAGTGATTTTGCCATGCAACTGATGGAGAAATTTGCTAAAGAATTAGGATTTTCAAGTCAAAGAACCGTTTCGCTAACACAGAAACACATCAGAGGGCGATTAGCCGAGTCTTTATTATTTATTGCCGATACCTACGGTTTTGAAGACGACGAACGCACAATAAATGTTTATTTGTCAAGAGAGGATTTGGCCAATTTATCAAATATGACCACCTCTAATGCCATACGAACATTATCTACTTTTGCCTCGGAAGACGTAGTAAAGGTTGACGGAAGACGAATTTCCATTTTGAAACTTGAGGTTCTCCGAAAAATTAGTGAACTGGGGTAATCTAAGATTCCAAATAGTCTTCAAATTTTGATACTGAATTCTTAAAACTAAATTTTTTCTGCACTCGGTGGTAGGCATTTTTTCCATATTGTTCTCTCATTGAACTATTTTGGGCTAAAAGTAAAACTTTGCGGGCAAGCGAATTAATATCGAAGGGTTTGACCAAGAATCCTGTCTCCCCGTCAACAATAAGCTCCGGATTGCTTGAAATGTCAAAAGCAATTGCCGGTTTTCCGCATGCCGCTGCCTCGGCAAGCACATAGCCGAAACCTTCCCATTTTGATGTCAACACAAATACATCTATTCGTTGCATAAAAGCATTAATATCGGTTTGAAACCCGGCAAATTCAATATAGTTCTCCAATTTTTGCTCTTGGGTATAAGCTTTGAGCTGT
>JAYEIA010000135.1:0-2202 GCA_034659855.1 Bacteroidota bacterium | reverse complement strand
TGCAGACAATTATAGATAAAGCCACTCAAAAATTGCCGGAAAATCGTTATCTTAGTTGTACGGCTTTTATTGATGATTTAAAAAAGCCGGAAGCTCCCAAAGAAGAAAGCTTTAAAACGGAAGAATTGGGAAAAGAAACAAACAGCAACAAACGAGCAAGCAGTCAGAAAAGAAAAAATGTCTCCGGAGAAAAAACCGTAGTTTATAATAAGAGAAAAAAGCAGCCCGAAAAAGAATCTGAGAAAAGTTTTGAAAAGGAAAAAACAGAAGTAAAGCCGGAATCTGAACCAAAACAGAAAGCCGTTAAAAGAAGGAAAAAATTGCCGATAATTATCATTGCAATACTATTGTCGGCGGCCGGAATTATTATCTATTTTATGTTTTTTACACCCCCTACACAGTGGAATGAAACTTATGGGTCTGCCGATTCCGAAGCTCACAGCATCGCACAGTACGGGCGCGGAAATATTGTAAGTGTCGGTTATACCTATTCGGATAATACCAAATCCTTAGACTTTTTGGTTACAAATACCGATAGAAACGGAAACCTTATTTTTGATAAAACATACGGTGGAGAACGCGGCGACATGGCCAAAGATGTTTGCATTGCCCAAAACGGAAACATCTATATCACCGGCGGTCATTTTTACGAAGGAAAATCTGCTCAGTTTTGGTTCCTTGGGTTAGATAAGAAAGGAAATCTGATTACTGATAAAAAATTTGGCGAAGATGAATGGGATGAAGCCAATGCCATAATTGAAACATCTGACAATAATTTTATACTCGTCGGAATTGGTAAAATTCGTTCATCCGACAAAACAACACTTGTTTACAAAGTTAATGAAAACGGAAATGTTCTGAAAAAAAATACCGTAGGTTTTGAGTCAGGCTATGCAAAAGATATTATCCAAGCGGATAACGGAAATTTTGTGCTTGCCGGTGTTACCGGAAAATATAAGAAAAAAGCAGCCTGCATTTTTCTGAATGAAAATCTTCGAGAAATCAACCGTTTTGAAATTGGCGGCAATGAGCAATTTTTCGCCCAAAGCATAGTGCAGCTTTCAGAGAATCGGTTTGTCCTTGTCGGAAACACTATTAACCGGAAAGAAACCGGATTGGCACGTATAAGCATTATTAATGACTACGGACACCTACAGCATGAGTATTTTTATGAACGCTATCCCGAAAGTCGTTTTAACAGTATCATAAAAACATCCGACGGAAATCTTTTGGCAGCCGGCTACCGGGTCGAAAATAAAGAAAATGAAAATATCCGAAAAGGGCTTCTGATAAAATTTTCCGAAAATTTAGACGTACTGTGGGTGAGAAGCTACAGACAAATAGCCGTTATTCGGCAAGTAGTTGAAACCAAGGACGGCGGTATAGCATTTTCCGGCTACCGGATTCGAGAAGAGAAAAAACGGTTTAAAGTGGTAAAAGCCAATGAACAAGGTGAAATATATCAATATTAATTCTTAAAATTATGGACTACATAAACAAAGAAATTCTGAATTACCGCATCACAAAATATATTGGAGAAGGCGGTATGGCTTTTGTTTATAAAGCCGAACATATCCGATTTTCCAACCGGAAAGCTGCCGTAAAAATTCTCAAGCCCGTGCTTACGTCTCATGCTAATGTGCGGAAACGCTTCGAACACGAAGCCGAAATAATGGCCAAGTTGGAACATCCTAATATTGTGTATGTAATTGATTTTGTGGATAACGAAGATATTTGCGCCATAGTAATGGAATTTCTCAAAGGTGAAACACTTGGAGATTTCATAAAACAAAGCAAGGGCCTTTCGCTCAATATTGTTTACGATATGAGCCTAAAAATACTCAAAGCCTTTGACTATGCCCACAGCCGGAGTTTGGTGCACCGCGATGTAAAGCCTTCCAATATTTTTGTGGAAGAAGACAAAAACATAAAAATAATGGATTTCGGCATTGCCAAACTGTTGGATGAAAACCTGCACCTCACAAGCACCGGCACACAAATGGGTACGCCCGTGTATATGAGTCCCGAACAGGTGCGCGACACCAAACACATCGACCACCGCAGCGACCTTTATTCCTTGGGCGTAATGCTATATTACATGATAGAAGGCAAATCGCCTTATGATGCCGGTACCGAATCGAAATTCGACATTTTTACCCGCATTGTAAAAGAGCCATTGCCCGATTTGGAAAAAGCAAAACA
>JAYEIA010000134.1:0-11085 GCA_034659855.1 Bacteroidota bacterium | reverse complement strand
TCAACGGTCTTAAAGAAGAGGTTACTGTGTATCGTGATTCTTACGGTGTTCCTCATATATATGCCCAAAGCGAAGAAGATTTATACCTCGCCGTAGGCTACATACAAGCAAGAGACCGTTTTTGGCAGATGGATCTTCTCCGAAGAGTTACCCAAGGTCGGCTGTCTGAAATGTTCGGAAAAGATATGATAGATGCTGATGTTTTGTTCAGAGCATTGAGAATATCCGAAAAATCGGAAAAAATTTGGGCACAAATGCCTGAAAATCAAAAAAGTATGCTCACTGCATACACCAAAGGAGTCAATCAATTTTTGGCAGAAGATGACCTCGGTTTTGAATTTACCGTATTGGGTTACGAACCCGATAGATGGACTGAGCAAAATTCCATAAACCTTATCGGGTATATGGCATGGAGTCTATCTACAGCATGGAACACAGAGCCGGTATTTTACAAATTGCAACAAAAACTCAGCGAAGAAAAATTCGCATCTCTTTTGCAAGATATGGATATTCAAAAATCTATTTATCCCAATTTTAATCTTAAAGGAACCTTGAGTGATTCCTCGTTGCTCTCAGCATCTTGTAAAGTTGCAAAGCTTGCTCCCCCGGTTTTCAATGCCAGCAACAATTGGGTGGTTTCGGGCAAAAAAAGCACAACCGGAAAACCAATTTTTGCAAATGATATGCACTTAGGATTAATGATTCCGGGGGTATGGACACAAATGCACCAAGTGGTTGAAGGAAAATTAAATGTGACCGGAGTTGTACTACCCGGGCAACCGGCTGTAGTAAGTGGGCATAATGCCGATATTGCATGGGGAATGACAAATGTAATGACCGATGATATAGACTTTTATGCAGAAACCGTTAATCCCAAAAATAAAAACCAATACAAATTTAACGGGGAATGGAAAGATTTTGAAATCAAAATAGAAAAAATTCATACCAAAGAAGGAGAAATTATTGAAAAAGAAATCAAATTCACTCACCGAGGACCGGTAATAACCGGCATAAAAGACACAGATGATAAAGTCCTGTCAATGCACTGGTTAGGAAATGACGACAGCAATGAACTCCGTTCGCTCTATTTATTAAACCGAGCCAAAAACTGGGAAGATTTTAAAGACGCATTGAAAACATTTGTATCGGTTGCTCAAAATGTAAATTATGCCGATACTGAAGGAAATATTGGCATATATTGTTGTGCCGGAATTCCGAAAAGGGAACTTCCGGGTTGGCAAATATTTCCCGGAGACACCGATTTGTATGATTGGAAAGAATTTGTTCCCTTTGACTCCCTCCCCCACGCATACAATCCGGAACGCGGTTATGTTTTGTCGGCCAATAATAAAACAGCAAATAAAGATTACCCGCACTACATAAGTGCCTGGTTTGACAATCCAAACCGTGCCATCAGAATAGAAGAAATGCTTACAGCAAAAGAAAAGTTGAGCATTGAAGATTTTAAGAAGATGCATACCGATCAACATTCTGTTTTTGCGAGAGAACTCACCGGATCGTTCCTGGCTGTTTTGTCTGATGAAGGACTTAATGACCAACAAAAAAAGGCACTCAAGCTTTTATCAGCATGGGATTTTAACATGGAAGCCGACAAGCCGGAGTCTTTAATATTTGACCTGACCTATGTTTATTTAGGGAAGAATATTTTGACCGACGAAATGGGAGAAGACCTGTTTGCAGAATATCAAAAAAGTGATATGCCGACGAGTTATATTATTCGGAAAATTGCATTAAACAACGGCTCTCCATGGTGCGATGATATTAGCACAGAGGAAACTGAAGATTATGCTCAAATGGTAAATAAATCGTTTCGCCAAGCGGTTGATTCGATTAAAGCAGAATATAAGAAAGATATTGACTATGTGACTTGGGGCGAGGCTCACAAACTAAAAATACAACATCCGCTGGGAAAGGTTGCCGCACTGGATATTGCTTTTGGTCTTAACAGAACTTATGAAACCGGCGGAAGTTTTCATACCGTAAGTCCTTATTCTTACGATTTGAAAGCCGGTAATTTTGATGCCAATCATGGTGCCTCGCAACGACACATCTATTCTACAGCCAACTTTGATGAGTCTCAGGTAATAATTCCCACCGGGGTTTCCGGAATTCCGGCAAGCAAACATTATTGCGACCAAACCGATGATTATATTAACGGAGTATATCATCAAGATTTTTTCTCGAAAGAAGAGGTAACAAATAATGCTGAATATCGCATGACTTTTTTACCCAAATAAAATTGCAGACTTCGTCTGTTTTATTATTTTTAATTATCTATATAGTTATGCTTTAATGAATTATCACACCGTGTGATATAATTATGCGGTTTTAGGGCTATAGTTTAGAATAGAGGTGCTATTTTGAATATGGTGATTATAAAGCTTTTATAAGATGATTTTTAAATTCTCGGAGGTTGAGCGAAGTCGAAACCGGTTTCGGAACTTGTTTTACAGAGGCATTTCGAAGCCATGCCTCTGCAAAACTTCAGTTTGCAATACACCGCAACATATGTCGCTTGCCCGGCGGTCCGGCTAAGCGCTTTACCTCAAAACCGGAAGCTCGCAAAGCTCGTTTTACCGTTCCTTTGGCAGAATAGGTCACAAAAATTCCGCCGAGATTCATCCGGTTCCAAATGTTTTGAAAAACTTCTACAGTCCACAAATCGGGTTGCTTATCGGGAGCAAAAGCATCAAAATAGACTAAATCAAAGCTACCCGTTCCGGGAATTTGTTTTATGTCAGAAGTATATCTGCATAAGTTGAAATTATCCGTAATATTTGCCCACTCGCCTGTGGGTGCTTGATGCAAATGAAGGAAAACTGATTTGCTAATTCCTGACAGCTGCGGATAATTCAATTTTTGTACAATATCCTCATCCACCGGGTATTTTTCTATGCCGGTATAATTCAGTTGAATTTCAGTTCCTTCAATATATTTAAGGCTGAGCAAGGCGTTCAATCCTGTTCCAAACCCAGCTTCCAAAACATTTATCGTCTTTTTTTGAATGGTCCGCAACCCATTATTTATAAAAATATGCTCCGATTCTTGTATCGCTCCGTTTACTGAATGATAGTGTTCATCTAACTCAGGAACATATATACTTTCGGAGCCGTCCTTAGTTTTTATTATTCTGTTCTTCATTTGTATTTTGTTCTTTTCTGTTTTTCTGATTAGAAGATGTAGTGCAAAGTAAAAGAATTCAATTAATTTTGGAAGTCTTTGTTCTAAAAACTATATTTAAGCAAAATTCATTAAAAATAATAAAAACATATACAATGAACGACGAATTAAAAAAATTAAAACCGGAATCGCTTTGGCAAAATTTTGTTAAACTGACAGAAATTCCTCGCCCCTCAAAAAAAGAAGCCGGAATTATTAGATTTATGATGGATTGGGGCAAAGATAAAGGCCTGGAAACCATAAATGACGACATTGGCAATGTCATTATGAAAAAGCCGGCCACCAAAGGCATGGAAGACCGAAAAACTGTAGTCTTGCAAGGGCATTTGGACATGGTTCCGCAAAAGAATAATGATAAAGCGCATGACTTTGAAAAAGATCCGATAACTGCATTTGTTGACGGAGATTGGGTAACCGCAGACGGAACAACTTTAGGAGCCGACAACGGTATGGGTGTCGCTGCAATCATGTCAGTTTTGGAAGCCGACAATTTGAAGCATGGTCCGATAGAAGCCCTGTTTACCATTGATGAAGAAACCGGTATGACCGGAGCATTTAAGTTAAAACCCGGCGTATTGAATGCTGATATTCTGATGAATTTAGATTCTGAAGACGAAGGCGAATTATACATTGGGTGTGCAGGGGGAGTAGATACAACCATCTATCTGAAAAACAAGCAAGAAAAATCCGACAACAGCCATAAAGCTTTTGAAATAACCGTAACCGGACTCAAAGGCGGACATTCAGGAATGGACATACCCTTGCAAAGAGGAAATGCCAACAAAGTATTATTTCGTTTGCTGAAAGATGCTGATGAAAAATTTAAACTGAAATTAGCTTCCGTTACCGGCGGCGATTTGCGTAATGCAATTCCCCGTGAATCTGTGGCAACCGTTACTATAAAAGAAAAAAAGGAAGATGCCTTCTCCGATTTTGTAAAACAATATGAAACCATTGCTCAAAAAGAACTCTCGGAAACAGATGCCGGTTTAAAAATCAAGATGAAATCGGCTGAAATGCCGGCAAAAGTAATGAAGAAAAAAACTTTCCGAAAATTATACCGCATAGTGAATGCTATGCCTCACGGACCGGAACGGTTTATTGACAACATGCCGGAGATTCCGGAAACATCAATCAATCTTTGTATTGTAAAATCCGGAGAAAAAGAAATTATGATTGGAAGCCTTATCAGAAGTTCGGTAGACTCGGCCAAAGAAAACCTGCAAGGAAAAATAGAAAGTATCGCACATTTGGCCGGAGCCAAAGTGGAACATACCGGAGAATACCCGGGCTGGAAACCAAACTTTGACTCGCCCATACTGCAAACCATGAAGACGGTATATTCCGACAAGTTCGGAAAAACACCTGATGTAAAAATTATTCATGCCGGTTTAGAATGTGGTGTGCTGGGAGCAACTTATCCAAATTGGGATATGATTTCATTTGGTCCCACCATCCGATTCCCTCATTCTCCGGATGAAAAAGTGAATATAGCCACCGTACAAAAATTTTGGGATTACTTGATAGAGACTCTTAAAAATGTCCCTTCGAAATAAGGCCGTTTTTTACTGCTATTAACCCGACTTATTTTTAAAAAGTCGGGTTTTTGTATTTATATTTAAGAGTCCGGTCTTGTACGTTTTATTTTAGTAAAACAAGCTATATGCTTGATTATTAGAATTTTATAGAATATTTTGCAATTAACTTAAAACTCTTATTTCTATCACTTTAACTTTATAAACTTTCAACTTTATAACTTTTTAAACTAAACTCATTTAATTATTTTCTCACTCCAATTCCAATGCTTAGAAACTGCTTCTATTGCCGATACAGGACGCATTTCATAGATTAGTTCTTTAGCTTTATCAACAGAAACCCCGGTAGTTCTTAGTAAACCATTTGAGAATGCACCGGTTCGATGAACTCCGGCTGCACAATGGATAAAAATTTTCTCATTTTTAGATAGTCTATCTATTAGATTTGCATAAATATCATTAGTACTTTTTATTTTATATTTTCTATTGAAATTGAAATTCTTAGCAGATAACGGAAACCAAATCCAATACATTTTTAAAGCTTCAATTTTATGACCCAGATCTTCTACTCCCTTTTCCGAATCCTTTAAAAGAGTAACTATTGTTGTAACACCAAGCTTGCTTAACTCTTCAACTTTTTCAAAAGTTGGTCTGGGACCTATTGCTAAACTTCCATTAGATATTGGAATAAAGTTTATTTTTCGTTCTTTGTATAATTTACTCAAAAATAATTCTTTTTCAATTAAACGCTTAATAATAGATTGATTTTCCGATAAATTTAAATTTTGTAACTCTTTTATTTTTTTTCTGACAGCTGATATAGGAGCATATTTACTTTTTAATAGGTACTCCAAGTCAGATTTATTTACTTTCTTTGTCTGTTGAATTTTAGCAGGTTTCTTAATTATGAATTTTTTTTGTAGTTTTTTAATATATGGTCCTAATTCTCTGCCGGTTGTCTTATCTTGTGCAATTTTTTCTTTAATTTCAGCAACAAGCTCTTCAATTGTCTGAATATCAGGACTTTTAGATTTCAGTGATTCTTTAATTTTAAATAATATATTTTTATTTGTTTTCATTTTTTAGGTATAATTATCTTAGACTTTTTCTTTTACAGCCGAAATTTTGCGATATATAGCTTTTTGTGCAACACATATAACTTGAATAATTAGCTACGCTGAGGTGCAAGCACGTTCATGAAAAATAATAAAATAGTTTTAAATTACTTACAAGCTAAGCTTGGGATTACAAGAAATTTGTTTATTGAGTCGTTGTTATCTGAAAATCCCGTTAACCGAGTTGTAAAATTTATCTGTACAGTCCAATTCAGACTTCGTCTGTTTTAATTTTTTAAATAGCTGTACTCCTTTAATATAAATACTGCTATATGATTTTGCGATATAATTGGGCACAAGCATTATTTACAAAACCCCAAACGCCTGATAATAAGATAGATGGTGATGGCTGTGAATTTGTTTCAAAATTTGTTTTGTCAGATATTCAGATATTTGTAATTATACACAATATCCATTTTTTTATATTAAAACAGACAAAGTCTGCAATTATTTTGTAACATATTTTATTTATGCAATCCGCATTGATATAATAATAAATTGAACTGCTAATCGTTTTAGCATAAACAAAATTTTAATAATTTAAACTTCATGATTAAAAAACACTTTATTTCTGCATTATTTTTGATTTTTGGCTTTGTGGGGACTGCCCAAAAAGCAACAGTAAGCGGATATATCGAAGACCGTGAAAGCGGCGAACGACTGCTCGGGGCAAGTGTATATAACCCCGACAATACCATTGAGGGAACAGTAACCAATGATTACGGTTTCTTCAGCTTAACGATTCCCAAGGGAAAGCGGAAATTGAAATTTTCATATATCGGCTATACAACAAAAATAATTTCAGTTGACTTAGTTAAAGATACCATGCTTACCATACAACTTCCTCTCGGAAATGAATTGGAAGAGGTTGTTATTCAAGGAGAAAGCAAGGTGGAAAGTTCCCAAATGAGTGAAATAAATATTCCGGTACAGTCAATTTTGAAGATGCCGGTTTTGCTCGGTGAAACCGATGTATTAAAAGCGGTGCAACTGCTTCCGGGGGTGCAGTCAGGAACCGAGGGAACCAGCGGTTTTTATGTGAGAGGCGGCGGGCCGGATCAGAATTTGATATTGCTCGACGGTGTTCCCGTGTACAATGTCAATCATTTATTCGGCTTCTTTTCGGTGTTCAACGGCTATGCCATAAATGACATTACACTTATTAAAGGGGGGTTCCCGGCAAGGTACGGCGGTAGATTATCTTCGGTTTTAGATATTAAAATGAAAGAGGGTAATATGAAAAAATTCAGAGGCGAAGCGAGTATTGGCATTATAGCCTCAAAAATTAGCCTCGAAGGTCCTATTATTAAAGACAAAACCTCATTTATTGTATCAGCACGTCGGACCTATATTGACTTGTTGGCACTTCCTATTATGAAAATCGCTTCTTCGGCAACTTTAGGCGAAAAATTTTACGGCGGCTATTATTTTTATGATGTGAATGCAAAAGTAAATCACCGATTTTCTCGAAAAGACAGGCTTTACCTGAGTGCATACTTGGGGAAAGATAAGGGCTATGCAAAAACAGAAAGTACTTACAATACGGATTATTATAAGTCAAACTTTGATTTGCATTGGGGCAATGTAACATCTGCTGTTCGATGGAATCATATTTTCAGTCCCAAATTATTCAGCAATTTAACATTTACTTATAGTGATTATCTGTTTGTTACGGATATTTATGACGAATGGGAATATACTTTTGATAATCAAACCCACTCTGAAGAATGGGCTGTTCAGTATCTTTCGGGAATAGAAGATTTAGCATTAAAAGCCGATTTTAATTTCCTGCCCACTCCCCGACATAACATTAAGTACGGAGCTTCTGCCATTTATCATACCTTTAAGCCGGGTGTGTCTTCGTTTCGATATGTGGAGAGCGATTTGGATACCAATATAGATACAACATTCGGCAGCGGCAATTTGAACGGAATTGAATTTTCGGCATACTTTGAAGATGATTTTAAAATAGGTCGGTTTCTTAAATTTAATGTCGGCGGGCATTTGTCAGGATTCAATGTCGGCGATACCACCTATTACTCCTTTCAGCCCAGAATTTCGGGCAGAGTACTGATAAACCGAAAACTGTCGGCAAAAGCATCTTATGTTCACATGACCCAATACCTCCATTTCTTAACCAACAGCTCTATTGGTTTGCCTACCGACCTGTGGCTGCCGGCTACCGATAGAATTGCACCGCAACATTCCGTACAATATTCCGCCGGCTTGGCATACAACCTTACTGAGGGTATTGATATTACCGTTGAAGGATTTTACAAGGAAATGAAAAATTTAATTGCCTACGAAGAAGGCGCCGGATTTTTCTCTGAAACCGGTGCCGGAGCAGATGAAAACTGGGAAGATAAAATTGAAATCGGGCAAGGATGGGCTTACGGCGGCGAATTTATGATTCAGAAAAAATACGGCAAATTCAACGGTTGGATTGGATATACCCTGTCTTGGACCGACCGACAGTTTGAGAATATTGCCTTCGGACAAAAATATCCTTACCGATACGACAGAAGGCACGATATCAGCCTGAGTATGAATTATGAATTTAACGACCGAGTTAATGTCGGAGTAACCTGGGTGTACGGCACAGGAAATGCCGTAACATTGGCCACGCAACGCTATATGCCGGTGAACAGTATTGCTGATTTATTGAGTCAAAATCAATCACCCTACGAAAATTACTATTATTACAATGACGTAGAATATTACGGCACGCGAAATAATTTCAGATTGCCGGCTTATCATCGCCTGGATATCGGCGTAAATCTTTCCAAAGAGAAAAAACACGGAACACGTACCCTTAGCCTTGGGCTTTATAATGCCTATAATCAGAAAAATCCGTTTTTTGTAGATTTTAACGGTGGCTTGTTTGGTGAGTATTCTTCAAGTTCAAGACGACAATTAATTAAATACAGTCTGTTTCCGATTATACCCTCTTTAACCTACAGTTATAAGCTTAGATAAGTTTTTTGGAAATTTTGTAACTATAAATTTTAAAATCAATTCGCATGAAAATATATAATAGAATAGTTGTGATAAGCCTATCATTTATGCTATTTTTTGCTTGCAGCGAACCGATAGATATCGACATCGAAGAGCAAGACCGAGTCATTGTACTCAACGGATTTATAAACCCGGACAGTACAATAAGAATAAATTTATCAAAAAGTTTGGGCGTGCTCGAACCGGATAATAATTTTAGTTTTATTACTGACGCAGAAGTCAAACTTTATGAAGACGGAGAATTTGTTGAGAATGTTGAATCTTTTGATTACGGAATGTATGAAGCTGCCCTCCGGCCCACAGCCGGCAAAACCTATCGTATTACAGCATCTACTGCAGTTTTGAATAATATTGTTGCTGAAACGAAGATTCCGATTCGTGTTCCGATAACTGAAGTTACGTCTGATTTTCAATTGGATTCAGTCGTTGAACAATGGTGGAATCCCCAAACACAAGAGTACTTTGATACCACTATAATTCAGATGAGTGAACAAGGAACCATTCAGTTTAAATTTAATGATCCGGCGCAAGAAAATAATTTCTACTTTGTAACCATTTCTGCCTTAATGCCGGAGTACAGTTGGCAAGACGGAGAACCCGAACCCATACAAACAGGGGTGTATATGCAGTCTATAGATTATGACAATAATACCCTGCCCTATGAAAATAATTTGTACATGAATAATTTTACAGGCTATGTATTTTCCGATAATCTTTTTGACGGACAAGAGCATGCTTTTTCAGCAATAATAAATTCGTGGTCATTTGGTTACGGAGAAAATAGCAGTCTGCCTCAATCTCCTTTGTATATCCACTTGCATTCGGTTACCGAAGATTTCTATAATTTTGTAAGCTCCTACTCAAAATATGATGAGTCACAGTACAATCCGTTTACCGAGCCCGTAAATGTTTTCAGTAATATAGAAAACGGCTACGGCTTTTTTACCGGCTATTCTACCTATATCGACTCGGTTTCTTTGAGTGCAAATAATTAATTGATATACTTTAAATGCAGACTTCGTCTGTTTTAATATTTTAAATAGCTCTACTCCTTTAATATAAAGGCTGCTATATGATTTTACGATATAATCGGATATAGGTATTATTTATAAAAATCCAAACAGCTAATAATGAAACAGATAACGACAGCTATGAATTTGTTTCAAAACTTGTTTGTCTGATATTCAGTCATTTGCAATTATACACAATGTCCATTTTTTTATATTAAAACCGACGAAGTCTGAATATGATAATGAAATATTAATTTTTAATAATTTTTTCTGTCATAATAATATTTTCTGTTTGTATTTTGATAAAATAAATTCCTGACGGTTGGTTTGATAAATCAATTACGAATTTGGAATTACTAATTACGAATTGTTTTATCGTTTTTCCTGTTATGTTTGTTACTGAAACGCTTGAAGGTCTTATGCTTCGACTACGCTCAGCAACCGAAGGAGCTTCAAGGTTTATTATGCCTGTTGTTGGGTTTGGGTAAATTGAAATATTTTCTTGTATATTTTGATTTATGTCTGTAACTGTAACATTATAACATTCAGATGTATCAACACAAGTTTCGTTTTGAGTAATTTCTACAGCATAATTTCCGTCAGCAGTCGGAGTATAAGATTGAGCAATTTCACCGTTAATAATTGCAAAATCATTATCACAATCTAACCATTGATATTCGGCCCCGGTAGCTGTTGCAGTTAAAGTACCCTCGTCCTCTGTAACTTCTGTATCAATTTCATCATAAAAAGAAAGTGTAGTTCTTGTATAAGTTTCGCAACCGGCATTGTCTAAATAAATGCCTTCCTCTGTTTGCCAAGCATTTTGAACAAAAAGACTGTCTCCAAAACAAATAGTTACATCAACATCGGTATATGAAGGTTCGTCGCAAAGATAAATATTATCACCATTGTCACTTGAAAAACGTCCCATATAAATATCCGGTAAAAGATCATTATTCATATCAATAACTTCAAAATCGTGTGTGCTTACAGCCATTGTAAAATCTTGCAAAATAAAATTTCCCGGATCGTTTGCATCGTTTAGCCAAATATGTTCATCAGTAATAATATCCGGATATCCGTCAAAATTTTGATCTATAAGAATTATATTATTATGGGAATCACTACCTGCATCAGATAAAGTATCTCCGGGCAAAAAAGTTCCGAGACCATCGTTTAAATACAGTTTTACGCTACCGGACCCAGGAG
>JAYEIA010000133.1:0-11101 GCA_034659855.1 Bacteroidota bacterium | reverse complement strand
TATAAATTTTGTATTGTCACTTTTAGTTTATTTGCTTTAATAATCATTGTTTTAGTTATGGAAATCATGCTATCTTCGCTGGTGCGAGCTTGCAGCTCGTACCATTTTCGCAAGTTAAGAAATACAACAAATATAAATTTATAGTAAGGTGAGGTACGAGCTACAAGCTCGCACCGGCGGAGGAGCTTAAATCGGATAAAGGCTTCCATGTCCAAAAAATAGAAGATGGAAGGAATATCCTAAATAAAAAAATAATTTCGTCAACATCGTACTTAAATACAGCCAAATGGTTTAATTATTTAATGATACAATACCTTGGTATTCAATAAATTCACTCTTTATAAAAGTCAAATTATTAACCGTTTAAAGTATACCCTAAGACAAATAAATTAATAGTTTAGCGGCTTTTATGAATTAATATTTGCTTAACAATTGCCTTAATATATTGATATCAATGGGTTTCTTTATATAGTCGTCAAAACCGCGCTCCAATATTTTTTCTTTTTGATAATCAAAAGCATAGGCCGTTTGTGCAACGATAGAAACATTCTTGTCAAATGTCCTTATTTTTTCGACGGCTTTGTAGCCGTCCATCACGGGCATTTTTATGTCCATAAGAATAAGGGTAATCTCGGGGTGTTTTTTGTATAGATTTACTGCTTCCATGCCATTTTGGGCGACGTACACATTAAAGTTTAATTTGCTCAAAAAGGTTTTCAAAAATAGGAGGTTCATCAAGTCGTCTTCTACAATCAGAATTTCTTTGTTTGTGTTGACACTTTTTTTCAGAACACTTTCTTTTATCAAAGTTCCTTTTTTATCTTTTGCCGGAATATCAACAGTAAAAACAGAGCCTTTCCCTTGTACAGTCTGTACATCTATTTTTCCGTCGAGTAATTCCACCAAACGTTTTGTAATATCAAGTCCCAAGCCGAGTCCCCGGTATAGCTCAGTATTGGGCGGATCAATTTTTCGGAAGCGGTCAAATATGTAATCTACATTTTCTTTTGCTATCCCAATGCCGGTATCTTCGATATAGAAATGAATCACGTCATCCTTCACTATAGCACCGTATTCAACGGTTCCTTTTTTTGTGTATTTTAAAGCATTTTCAATGAGGTTGAATAAAATAATTCTCAGTTGAACTCTGTCTGTTGTGATTGATATATTTTGTACTTTATCATCTTTCAGTATTAGTTCAGTCGTCTTGTTTTCAATTAATATAGGCAATATTTCAAAGTCAGATTGTAGTTCTTGCAATAGTTCAGTAATTGAGAAATTAGTTTGTTTGAGTTTAATATCACCCAATTGAATTTGTGAGGCCTGAACAATGGAGTCTATAATTTTAGTTAGTGAATGACTTCCTTTGGTAATATATTCAATACATTCAAACCCTTGTTCGGATAAGTTTTTTTCTTCTTTAAGAATGGTTGAAAAACCAACAATAGCATTTAACGGAGTTCTTACTTCATGAGATAAGTTTTCCAAAAAGGAAGTTTTAAGTTGATCGGCTTTTTCTGCATTTGTTTTTGATGTTTCTAATTCTTTGGTTCTGTCTTTTATCCTTTTTTCCAAACTATTTTGGTATTCCTTTAACTCATCATTTTGCAGCGCTATTTCATTATTTTTTTCTCTTATGCTTTGCGTTCTTTCTTGTATTATGGTTTCCAGTTTATGTTGTTTATTTTTTAATCTTCGAATATTAAACTTGTAAGCGAAATATATAATTGTCAGAAAAACTATTCCTACAAAAAAATAGAAAAATAGAGTTTGATAAAATTGAGGTTTTATAGTGAATTCTATTTCGGCTCCTTTAGTATTCCAAACTCCGTCATTATTGGCCGCAATAACTATGAATGTGTACTTTCCGGGAGGCAGGTTGGTATAAGATACCGTTCTGTCGGTTAAGGGGGATGACCAATGTCGATTATATCCTTCCAGCTTATATTTAAATAAAACCGATTCAGGCTCAAGAAAACTGAGTGCCGTATAATTTATTGTTAGGCGCTTATGGCCGGAATTAATTGAAATATTTTCACTTAATTTAATTTTGGATTGGTCTGATAAAACCTCCTCAATATGTACTTCCGGAGCTATGGGGTTGGATTGAATATTATTAGGGTTTATAGTAATAACACCGTGTACGGTAGGAAACCAAATATTTCCCTTGTCGGTAATGATTGATTGTGCCGTAGAGGTACATTCTTTTTGTTTAATCCCGGATTCTTTG
Organism: Bacteroidota bacterium; assembly: GCA_034659855.1. Taxonomy (GTDB): domain Bacteria; phylum Bacteroidota; class Bacteroidia; order Bacteroidales; family JAADGE01; genus JAYEIA01. The sequence goes on along the minus strand of JAYEIA010000133.1, from coordinate 8,871 downwards.
GAATATAACACGTTTTCTACGTTTCTTGTTTTATGTCGGGCAAAATCAAGCAAGTCTTGTTTATTAATTTTCATAACGCCAATACTCGTTGGCATCCATAAGTAACCTAATGAGTCCTCTAAAACATCATAGGGGGCAGCATGTATAAAATTCTCTTTTGTACTGAATCCGGTGAGTTTTCCGTCTTTAAGGCAATTTAGCCCTCCTTTTGAGGCAACCCAAGTATAGCCGTCATCTGCGGGTGTAATATTAAAAATTATATCCCCGGTTAAGCCGTCTTTTTTTGTGTATTCTTGAATGATTTGTTCATTTTGAATAATATTTAAACCGCCCCGGCTTGTCCCCACAAGAATATTTCCGTCTTTATCCTCGGCAGTGGCCATAACCATATTTGTCCCCAGCCCTTTTTGTTTGTTGAATACTACATATGAGCCGTCTTTCTTAATTTTAATAAGTCCTGAATTTCTTGTTCCTACCCATATATTATGGTTGCTGTCTTCAAAAGTGTGTCTGATGTATTTGCCCGGGAAACCTATTGATTCTGAAAACCACTGTTCATTCCCTTTTTCTGTAATTTTCAGCAATCCGGCGTATGTACTTATCCACAAATTGTTTTGGCTGTCTTTAAATATATGTCTGACCCTGGAACCGATTAAGTTTTTTTTGGTCTTAAATTCTGAAATAGTTCCATTCTTTATGCGGTTAATGTACCCGTTGTCAAATCCGACTAATATGTTTCCGGGTTTATATTCACAAACTGTATTTACAATTGTACCGTTTAGTCCTTTTGTGTCAGAGTATGAAATAAATTTACCGGCTTTTAGTCTGGTTAAACCGGCTTTGTAGTTAATGACCCAAAGGCTGTTTTCTTTGTCCCAAAGCAGATTATCTGTATGGTTGTGGCTCAGGCCGGATTTGCTGTTTAAGAACTCATAAGTGTCAGTTTTATGCGATTTTCTGATAAGCCCCTGTGTTGTCGCAAACCACAGATCTCCTGCATTGTTTTTTATAATTTTATCAATACTGTAGCATTTCAATTCCGGAATTGGAAAAAATCGGCCACCGGTGAATATACAGGCGCCTTCATCTGTTCCAATCATAATCGAGTCTCCTCCCAAATTAAAGGAACTTCTTATCCAGTTGCTTTCTAAACCATCGTTTGTGGTATAGGCAGTAACCCCGTCGGCTTTATAATGCAAAATCCCATTGCCTGCAGTTCCAAGGATAAATGTCCCGTCATCTTTTTCGGTAACAGTCTGGAGGTCTGCATTGGCATACTGATTATATACAGGTAAAAATTTAAATTCTCCGTTTTCAAAAATAAACCACCCGCCTTCTTTGGTCGAAGACCGGATTCTGTCTTTAGAGTCAATATAAATGATTGGGGAAATATGAGTAATGCCTTGTTTGGGACCGTATGCCGTAAATTTTTTATCTTTGAGGGCAATCAAACCGCTGTTCTGAGTTGTTATCCAGAGCACCCCTTTACTGTCCTCCTCTATTTCTCCTATCCCGTTGTCTTTAAATTCGGGGGTGTTGGATGAATCAAAAACTTTGAATTGTATTCCGTCAAACCTGATAAGTCCTTCATAGCTTGATATCCAGATATACCCGTCTTGGGTTTGACATATATCAATCAACGAATTAGTGGGTAAACCATCTTGAATATCCCAGTTGTCTATATTGAATTGTATAAGTACTTGGTGGGGCGACAAGTTATTATTTTGAGCCCCGGTTTCTGACAGAGTACCTATAATAAATAAAAGGAGAAGTAGTATGATGTTTTTATTCATATTGACCCGGTTTCAAAATTATTAATATTCCCTTAGGATTATTTATCCGAAAACATACTAACTGAGAACAACATACAAAATAAGACGGTCATTTAAAACTTTTTTTTACGAATACTCAAAAACTAAGGGTTTGTGATGAAATAAATTGACAGTTTTAAACGAAGTTATTTTGTTCTTTTACAACTTGAAAATACTGCGAATAGCGAGCTGTTTTAATGGATTTTCAAGATTTTTTGCGAACGAGCAAAAACCAAGCCCAAACGAACGAGTTTAAATAAACTTCACCCTTCAAAGATAAAAGGGCAAAAGAACGAGTTGAAAGCGTCAAGCTTAGTGTAACTTTGTGTATTTTTAGTCAATAGTTCGTTAAATTTTTATAATTACCTGATATTCAGTTCTTTACAAAGCAAGTCGTAAGCGAGTTAAAGTGTTGATTATTACGTGCTTAGTTTGTAATTCGTAATTAATAATTCGTAATTTAACGAAGTGTTGTTTAGTGTAACTCTGTGTTATAGCTATTTAACTTCGTTGAGGGCTTCGCCGTTCACAAAGTAACTCAAAGGAGTCTAAAAGAAAACACAAAGATATAAACTGATGAGTCCGGTCTAAAAAGTATGTTTTATTTTAGCAAAACAAGTTATGTGCTTGATTCTCGGAGTTTTATAAATTATTTTGGCTATAGTTTAAAATGTCGTTGTTTTTCCGGAGGTTGAGCATGTTGTTTGCAAAACAAGCCCCGAAACCGGTTTCGGCTTCGCTCAACCTCCGAAAATACCATTTTGGGAAAACCTTGTAAATACGAAAATAGTATTGTGTTAATAATAAGGACTTTATGATTTAATAAAAACATGTAAATCTTGTCAATCCTGTCAAAAATACTTTTCAGAGTACACTCATATTTAGTGCTTTAACTTTATAAACTTTCAACTTTATAATTTTTTAAACTGAACTCATAAACTGATAGTAATAAGCAATATACGATTCTAATATTTCCTGCGAAACGTCAGTTATAAAATAATGTCAAAAAAATAAAACCCGACAATAGATCGTCGGGTTTTTGTTGATTAAAATGTGTGATTTTTTTTAATAATTTTCTTCTTTCATTTCAAAGTAAGATTGAGGATGCTCGCAAGCCGGGCATATTTTAGGTGCCTTTGCTCCTTCGTGTATGTATCCGCAGTTACGACATTTCCATATCACTTTTCCGTCTTTTTCAAATACTTTGCCGCTTTCAAGGTTTTTGTGTAATTTACGATACCGCTCCTCATGTTCTTTCTCTACTTGGGCTATGCTTTTGAACGCTGCGGCAACTTTTGAAAAACCTTCTTCTTTTGCTTTTTCTGCAAACATTGGGTATAGCTCAGTCCACTCTTCGTTTTCTCCTTCGGCTGCAGCTTGAAGGTTCTCAGCAGTTGTTCCTATTTTTCCGGCCGGGTAACTTGCAGTAATTTCTGTTGCACCGCCTTCCAAAAATTTAAAAAAGCGTTTAGCGTGGGCCTTTTCATTTATCGCCGTTTCTTCAAATATAGCTGCTATTTGTTCCAGTCCTTCTTTTTTTGCTTGCTTGGCAAAATAATTATAACGCATTCGTGCTTGCGACTCACCGGCAAAAGCTTTCAGTAAGTTTTTTTCTGTTTCAGTTCCTTTAATTGTTGGCATATTTATTCATTCTATGTTAAATTTTTATAAGACAAATATACAAAAAACAAACAAACGGTTAACGGGATAGCTGTAATTTAAAGTGATTCTAAATTGATGCATTTGTAATTTGAATTCAGCATTTGATTTGTATGTCAGAATAGAAATTTGGGTATGATTTGTTAATACTGTCTGCATTTTTTATAACGACAGGCTCCGATGCTGTGAGAGCCGAAACACTCAAAGCCATGGCAATACGGTGGTCGCCGGTCGAATGAGTAATTCCTCCGCTAAGTTGCTTTCCCGTAATATACATCGAGTCATTTTTCAGAATTATTTTTCCGCCGAGTTTTGCGTATTCTTTTTGCAGCACGGCAGCCCGGTTACTTTCTTTATGCTTAAGGCGGTGAATGCCTTTGATGACAGTTGTCCCCTCACAATTGAATGCTAAGCTGACAAGCGGCGGGAATAAATCGGGACAATCCACGGCATTAAATGTAAATGCTTTGAGTTCTGATTTTTCGACAGTTATTGTATTTTCAGAGCTGTTGATTTTTGCTCCGGCGTTTTCAATAGCTGTCATAATGGTTTTATCCCCTTGGGTTGAGTGTATATTGAGTCCTGTAACTTCTGTTCTCCCGGCCACAGCACCTGCAACGAAGAGAAATGCGGCAGCACTCCAATCGCCTTCCGTGTGGTACGATTTTGCATGATATTTTTGCCTACCCAAAATCCTAAATTCCTTATAATCAATAGGTTTTACCTTTACTCCAAAATGTTTCATTATATTTAGTGTCAGGTCAATATAGGGTTTGCTTTTGAGGTTTTTGACTCGGAGAGTTGAGTCTTCTTTAATCAGCGGCAAACTGATGAGTAAGCCGGTAAGTATTTGAGAGCTTTGAGAACCGTCAATTTCAGTTGTTTGACCGTTCAGCCTGCCGGAGATATGAATTGGCGGGCGATTATTTTCGGTTTCGCAATTTAAACCTGCAGAAGTCAGTGTTTCGCAGATAAAATTTACCGGGCGACTGTTTAAGGATCCTTTCCCGGAAATTGTGAATTTTTCATGTACCAAGGAAGCAACAGAGCCGAACATTCGAATGGCCAAACCGGATTCTCCGCAATTTAGTTGATTATTCTTGTTCCGCTCAGCGGGTATTATTTTAACCGAATTGTCCGTATGGATAATTTCATTGCCCAGCTTCTCTGCTATGGACAGTGCCGCTTTTACATCGTCTGAAAAAGTTACCTTATGAATTACAGTTTCGAATTCTGAAAGTGCTGCAATGGCAACAGCCCGCTGACAGGCACTTTTAGAACCCGGTGCAACTATTTTTAAATCAATTGATTTTGGATTTACTGTTATTTTCATGCGTTGTTATATTTCCCGGTCATCTTTGTCTTGAGGCTTTGCTGCCGTTCAGCGCATCGTCTTTATTTAGTGCCTGGACGGAATAGTATAATTGACAGATACTCAGACTTATAGTGTTGTTTTTGAATTTGAATAATCGTCATTTATTGTCATTTACTTTGTTGCCGGTGATAGTCATTTTTAATAAGTTTTTGAAAATGACAATATAATGACTATTTACTGACAAAACATTCAAATATAGAATAAGCATGAAATTATTATTGTACTTGCATTACAGAGTTTCCGTTCAGAGGCTGTTTATTTTGGCACAATCAATTTATTATCATCTAAATATGCCCCCCATACTGAATCCGGAATGGATTTCAAAGCTTGGTAAGGAATCGGTGCCTGACCGTAATTTTTCTCATATTCAATACTATCCGGCTCAAAACTCTCTTTTTCAGAGTCATAGCACCAATTTCCGTCCATGGAAAACAAATACAAAGTATCTCCGAAGTATTTTATATATGCGGGTTCGATATTATTAGGGAAGCCAATGGCAGTTTGGGTTTTCGTATTAATATCATAAACAAAAACATGCCCTTTGTATAAAAAAGCAATAGTCTGAGCATCCGTTGATAAAACGGCACGCCTACCTTTATCCGATACCTTTTGTCGGAAATTATTACGCAAATTCAATCGGTAAATTCCCAAACCAATATCCTTTGCTTGTCCGCCGGAATAAACAGTTTTGTAAGAGGAATACAATAATACAGAATCCTGATATGAAAGATGTGTACCTGAGAAAAAGGATTTTTCACCGGTTTCATCAAAATCATGCAAACAATTCAGCTTTTTGGTTTTCAAATTAACGCGATATAGTGAGGTATTGGAATAGAGTTGTTTTGATATGCCGCCATCGGGAAAAGCTGTCAAGCCTTTTGCTTTACGATGAAACTTTACATTTCGAAAGACCACATATTGGCTGTCAGGCAGATAAACACCGCCTTTGTATTTAACCCAACTGTTTATTTGTGCATGATAACAGGCGGATAAGCCGGCAAGCATAAGCAAACAAAAAAACCGGATTCCATATTTTTTAATAAAAATGCTCATAAATCAAATTTCGACAGACCGGATACAGTAAAATTATTTCATTAACGGTAAGTTACAATTTTTTTTTTACAGTTGATCAATAGTTTAGCAGTACTAAATGTTGAAATGGAAAATAGTTATAAATTCCGTTATTGAAATTATCTTGCAAAACGTTAAATTTGTCTTATTGAATATAAATATGCTGTGAACCTTAAATAACTGATTTAAAACCTTGTGAAGCTTGCCCGGTAAAAGCGATAGTTTTTATCGGTGAAATAATTGATTTTTCATCCGTTAGGCATAATTTGGGGAATTAAGCGGATAAGCCTATAAAAAAATCGGCTCTTTTCAAGGAAATCAGCAAGTAAAAAATACCGAAGAATACTTGATTATAAGTTTGTAGTAACTTGTCGGTACATTAAAAAAAACTCCTTACTCAATGGTAAACTGTACGGTTTGATTAAATAATTCACCGGTTATATCTTTTCCGGTAATAACTGCCTCATACAGTCCCTTGGCATCAGAAGTATAAAACGAAATATTCCGGGGCATTATTCCGGAGAATGATTTATAGTACAGCAAGTTTCTGAAATCAGGGATTCTGCTTTCTTGTTTTTCGGTAGTATTATATTTTTTATTGCTCAACGGATAAAATTTTTGTACCCCCTTGTATTTATGATAAACTGAATTTTGGGGGAGCTTAACGCCGGCAAAATCATTAGTGTTTGTCGTTATGAAAACGACACCGTCGTATTGAAAATCTCCCGAGATAAAAGTTTGGCTGAAAATATTAATTTGCTTAATCTTTTCCGGGTTTATTCGCAGGACATAGTCCGGGTAATACACAGGCATATAATCTATGAGTACAAGTGGATTGTTAAGGTAGCTGTTTGTCGATTTGTCAAATATTCTGATTTGCAGGCTATCGTTAATTTTAGTAACTTTTGTAAAAGGAACAATTTCATTAAACAGCTCAACCGTACTGCTCATCTGAACAAAGTCTTTTGTTTTAACGGTGTAATCCTCAAGCCCTTTAAAGTTAACAATTGTGCCGGAATGAGGAGGCGTTGTTTTTTTGTCTTTTTTATTGACCATTGACTGAATTTGTTTATTGAAATAGAGTTCCTCAAACCATTGATGCTTTGCTGTGTCAGCAACTAAAGGAATTGGGGTTTTGTTGCTGTTGTTTATTCTGAAATCATTAAAAACCGAGAGTTTAATATTGCCGTTTTTAGGGCTTGTACTGATGAAAACATTTTGAATACCAAGGGCATTGTTTAAGGAAAATATAAAATTACCGGAATCATCGGTTCTTTGATGATGCAGTTGATTGGTGCCGTAGGCCACCGAAGCAAATACATCTATACCGGTTGCCGGTTTACCGGAGTTGCTGTATTCTGCATGTCCTGCCAATCCTAACTCTCTGATGTCCGGGATGTGTTTAAGAGGAGATGTGAACTTGTAGTACAAATCGTTTTTGAAAGATTCGGAATTTAGTTCTTCCTGATGAAACTTCAGCGCCGTATTGATTTGCTGTGCCATTTCTTTTGACTCCACCGGATAGTGTGTAATTCGGCTGCGTATAAGTTTATGACTGAAACTCAGTAAGTAAGGTGAGTAATTGCTGCTTAGTGTGTTTGCTTTTTTTACAAGAACAGTGGCATATTCCGTTGAAAAATTTTTCGGAAAAGAAATTTCTAAGGCTTCTCGAGATTTTGCTCTTTTCGAGCTCAAACTCATGTGCGTAGTCGGTTTTGTAATATTGGGGATATATAATGCCGAAAGATTTAATGGCAAATTATTGAAATCTTGTATAATAAAATAATAGATTTTTCCCTTTTCAAAAATTTCAGAATTCGGGGTCAGGGTAGTGTTTTCGTTGGCGTTAAATAATTGATCCGAAATTGTTTTGAACGCTGAATTTTTTACCAACAGCTTATAATCCGTTCCGTAATTTAAAATTGTTTCTTGGGCTACATTTATATGAACTTTCACTTCTTCGTTTTCCCAATACGGATTTATACTTGCCGGATGCTTTATAAAATTAGTCAAAGGAAGGGTTATGCTGTCGTTATGATGCGTTATTATAGACAGTTTGGTATATAGGCTGTCTTTGCGATGAAGTATGAAACGGTTTAGTGGCTTTGCATCAAAAATAATATTATCGGCCTGATTTTCGGCAAGCTCCGAATGAAGTACCAGTTGCTTTGCCTCCTTGATTAACGGACGGTTAATTCTGACAATGTATTCATTTTCAGATTCAGACTTAGGGAGTTTTCTAATAGCATATTTTTCAAATGAAGTTTTATATTCTTCGGGAAAAGCTTTGTTTGGATTTATTACGGAGATTAGTAAATGGTTCGTGTGGCTTTCGGGGAAATTATTCCGGTATTTCGTATAGGCTCTCAAAAAATAGTTTCCTGACAGGCAATCTTCCGGTAATTGTATCTTTCCGGTCTGTAATTTATTGGTAATCAGAACTTTTGAGCTTTGTATTACTTCTCGGTAATTGTATATTTCGATATACAGGATATGACTTATGTTTATTGAATCTTCGTTGTTGAAATTGGGGTAATAGGATGTAAAAAATACAGATTCACCGGCAAGATAAGTTACCCTGTCAGTATATATAGAGACGTTTTCGGAATATTCATTTTGAGCAACACAATTATTTTGAAATAATGTGATGAAAAATAGAGGCAGTAAGTAAAAGAGTATGTTATTCATATGAGTCAAATCAGTAGTTTTTTGAAATTTGAAAACGGACAGCTTTGAGCAATACTTATTTACTCCCAAAATTCAGGCTCTTGTATTGTGCCGCCTTTTATTCTGCAATCGAAACAAGTCTCGTTTGCTAAATAACCTTCTGTAGAGACATAAAACGGCCAAAGCGACGGAGAGTAAAAATATAATCTGCGTGCAGAACCTTCGTAGGGCAGACAAAACGCTTGAGGGTAAGAAGAATCGTTCAAAAACAAGCGTTGTTCTTTTACG
>JAYEIA010000132.1:0-2218 GCA_034659855.1 Bacteroidota bacterium | reverse complement strand
CAAAAAATATCTCTTAATTCTACTTTCCGAAATTAAAATTATCTAAAAATTAGCCTGAAAGTCTAAATTGATTCAGTATATTTTTTTTTGAGACAGGCTGAAAGCCCGGTTTATTTCAACCCAAGGCAACGACTTGGGTTATTGTCATTTCTATTCTCGCCTTGTAAAGGCAGCTTATTAATAAACTGCCCTTGCAGGGCGAACAAGCTCGTTTATTCCGGACCCGGTGCGTTGCACCGGGCTGAATTAAATTGCTCTTTCAGAGCGTTTCTGTACTTCGTAAAATAGAATTAAACTGTTCGTAATTATTTTATTTAATAATTAGTTTTTTTACCATTGTTTTATTTGTGTCCAAATTTTCAAAGCTTAACAAATATAAACCGGTCTGTAAATTTCCTTTTTGAACATAAACAGTTCTCGGTGCTTCTATTTGTTTTTCTTGCAATATTCTCCCTGTAATATCTAAAATTCTTATACGAAATTTTGTAGGTTTTGTTGTCTGTACAGAAATATTAGCGTAAGTTGTCATGGGATTTGGGAAAACAGAAACTGAGAATTCAGTTGCAAGTTCTCCGACAGATACAACTTCTTCAATATCAATATTCCAGTCCATATCTCCGTTGTTGTTCCAAGTATCATCGCCGTAGTGCAATACAAAATGTAATGATGAAACAACTTGAGCAGGATTATTAAAGGGGCCGAGTTCCACTTTGTACAATGAAGAGCTTAATTCTGTAAAAGCTGTTTCTACAGAATGCCCGTCGCCGAAATCAACTGTTTCGGCAGTCCAATAAACTTCACTCGGAAGCGTCCAATTTCCACCGGATTTATTTACGCCCCAGTGCAACATTCCGGAAGCATTCATACTCGGGTCATTGCTGACTATTACTGTTATCATATCATTTTCATTGGGTTCTTCGGGATACCAACTTACACCGTCGGGGTAGCTGTCAATAACGTTTACTGTCATTATATAGTCATCATCGCTGTACCTGCCTTCGCTGTCTTTAAGTTTGTAACTGAATACAGCATAAGGCGAGCCTGTTTGGCCAAACTCGGGAGTAAAACTCAGCAAAGTCATATCAGGATAATCCGAACCTTGATTTATATCAATACCGTCATATTCCAAATCGCCGGCAGTTTCAACAGTAGTAATTTGTATTCCGGCAAAAGTTGCTCCCAAAGCACCGGCAAAAGGGAAATTAGATTCTGAAAAATTATAAGTTTCATCTGCTGTAATTGTAATTGAAGCATCGGCTCCCACAGGATTATAATTTGTAACATTTATTGTGAAGCTGTATGAATTTTCGCTGTATAGTCCTTCAGAGTCTTTTACTTTGAATGTAAATACAGCATAAGGTGAGCCGGTTTCTCCTGCATCGGGTATGAATTCAAGAAGAGTCAAATCAGAGTAATCAGTATCAATAACTACATCGGTTCCGTTGTATTCCAAGTCGCCGTTGGTCTCAACAGATACAATTTGTATTCCGGCAAAAGTTGCTCCCCCTACTCCTTGAAAATAAAAATCATCTTCAGAGAAATTATAATTTTCATTCACAAGAATATTTATAATTTGATTTGAACCTACGGGATTATCGCTCGGATTATTTTCTATTGTAATATTATAATCAGATCCATTATTATTATCCCAATTACCTTCCGAAATTTTAATAACAAAGTTTACATTTTCCACCACTTGTGCAGCATTATTAAAGGGTCCTATTACGCAAGTATATAAACCGTCTTCATCAGGATCGGTAAATGGCGATTGAACGGCGTTTTCATCAAAGGCTACAGTTCCGTCGGGCCAATAGTCTTCAATAGGTGCATTCCAATCGTTTACGCCCCAATGAAGTTTAGAAGCAGCGGTTGCTTGTTCAGAATATACAGTTATATATTCATTCAGGTTTGGTTCTTGAGGTTCCCAATAAACATTTTCGTTTCCTGTTCCGCCTTCTTCGTTACCTACAAATACATGTTGTATTGCAGTTTTAAAAATATTACCGTTTTGGTCTGTTACTTCTACATAGTAATCTGTTAGTGTATCTGATAGTCCGGTAATTTCGGCATAATATAGATTTGCAATAGCATTAGGAATTACAAAAAAATCGACTTGACTGTTTCCTCCTTCATATTCAGGATCTAATATTTTTTCTGTCATATTTATTGAATACCACGCAGTAACACCGGTTCCTCCGGCATAAGTATCATTTTCATT
>JAYEIA010000131.1:0-2220 GCA_034659855.1 Bacteroidota bacterium | reverse complement strand
CATCTGTTTATGTTTTCATCCGTTTATAATTTGATTTTTATTGGTCGGATGGAAGTCGCCTTTATAATCATTGTCGTGTGTATTAAAAGTTTTAGTATGGCTCGTTTCATCCGTTTATAATTTGTTTGCCCTGATATCAGGCTTTTAAAAATTCTATTTAACATAATATTTTTTTGTTGTTCTTTTGCCTTGACGCAAAAGAACCAAAAAGTCAAGGCTTACATAAAAATATTATTCTTCTCTTTGCAAAGCCTAATATCAAATACGTGTTAAAATGATCGATAAAAAAATTGAATTATTTTTTTCTTATTCGCGATTAAAAATCATTCCATAGCCTTAGCTACGTAATTATTTTTAAACAAAGAAGAAGAGAAAAAGAAACAATTTTTATCGCTCATTTTAATATGTTTTTGGTATAGGTTCGTCCGGGTGATCTTCGAACAAGTTCTCAGCTTCCCGGTCTCTCTAATGCTTCGCTGCGAGCTGAATAACATTTTTCTGAATGCCAATCCAACTCATTACTTATTTTTATCAATACAGTTGCAAACCTTCAAGGTTTATCGAAATCCTGCCGGCTGTTAACTCATATAATCATTCTCGTGCGTGTTAAAAATTGTTTAACATGGGTGTTTCATCCGTTTATAATTTATTTTTCATCGAATTGATCTAATTAAACTAATTTTTTTGATCCATTGAAATGGGTTGTCTTATTCAATCAATCAATCAATCAATCAATCTTAACCTCAGTCTTAACCTCAGTCTTAGATACCTTTATAATCATTGTCGTGTGTATTAAAAGTTTTAGTATGGCTCGTTTCATCCGTTTATAATTTGTTTGCCCTGATACCAGTGCATTAAGACTTCTATTTAACATAATGTTTTCTTTGTCGATTTGTTTATTCATTCGTAATTCGCCATTCGTAATTAATTCAGTTTTTCTTTGTTTTTTTCAAAAACATTGTCCCTTTTTCTTGATAAAAAGGGACGGAAAAATCAAGGCTTACATAAAAATATTATTCTTCTCTTTGCAAAGCATAAGTTCGTCCGGGTGATCTTCGAACAAGTTCTCAGCTTCCCGGTCTCTCTAATGCTTCGCTGCGAGCTGAATAACATTTTTCTGAATGCCAATCCAACTCATTACTTATTTTTTATTTGTCGGATGGAAGTCGCCATTATAATCATTGTCGTGTGTATTAAAAGTTTTAGCATGGCTCGTTTCATCCGTTTATAATTTGTTTGCCCTGATACCAGTGCATTAAGATTTCTATTTAACATAATGTTTTCTTTGTCGATTTGTTTATTCATTCGTAATTCGTAATTCGCCATTCGTAATTCGCCATTCGTAATTCGTAATTCATAATTCGTAATTCATAATTCATAATTCGTAATTAATTCAGTTTTTCTTTGTCCTTTTGCCTTGACGCAAAAGAACCAAAAAGTCAAGGCTTACATAAAAATATTATTCTTCTCTTACATCCGGGTCATTACTTTTGTTTTTCCAACATAAAATCTATATTAAAATTCCAAATTCATTCAACTTTAGGCATTTTAAGTACTTTTCCTTAATTTCGACATCTGAAAAAAAACTACTAAAAGATAATGAGAAGACTACTAACTATTTTATTAATGATGGGACTGTTTTCTGCTGCTAATGCACAGAAAATGACAGTTAGCAAGGCAGCGTTTTACGATAAAACAGCGCCTTTAAAAGAGATGAAACAGATTTTACCCGGTATTCGCAATCGTAGCTGGAAAGATAATATCATAAAAAATGAATTCGATCCTCGGCGTAAAGATATCGACAGAGATAAAATCACATATCCTATTGGTCCGGACCCTTTATGGCAAAGTAAAATGGGAAAGATTAGAACCAACGACCCTATACAGAATTTCGAAGGCATGTCGAACGTAAATGGCGTTTACCCTCCGGATACAGACGGCGATGTAGGTCCTAATCACTACTTCCAGATGATAAATCTTTCAATGCAAATTTTCGATAAAGAGGGAAATTCTCTTTACGGACCTGTTGATAACAGTACCTTATGGGATGGATTTATTGGACCGTGGACAGGCACTAACGATGGCGATCCAATTATTCTTTACGACGAACAAGCCGATAGATGGATGGCTTCTCAGTTTGCTATAAATACCTCTAACGGGACTTATTGGGAATTGATTGCAATATCTGAAACCAGCGACCCTTTAGGGGCATATTATCGC
>JAYEIA010000130.1:0-11174 GCA_034659855.1 Bacteroidota bacterium | reverse complement strand
CACTCATACTGATAGAGTAATTTTTTGGCTTGCCTACCCTCCGCTAATCCTCGAATTTTATATTCAGAGCTCAAAACGACACTGTCCTCCTCATTCTTTATAATATCCAACTGTGGAATTCCGTAGATTTGAATAAGTTTTCCGTTCTCAGTATCAATTCTGAACTTATCCCAGTCGATATCTGCCGTCTTGTATGCTTTATCAAAGGATGTTGACAATGTTAAAGTTAGTGTATCTCCCGAGTTATACGCCACGGGTTCATTGGTAATAAAACCATCTTCTTTATCATACTTAGAAAAAATCAATGCCGAATTGATTCCCGTAAAAGCCGAGGCCAGTACAAGCAAAGATATTCCGGTAATAAAAAACAATTTACTGTTGCTTTTAAATCGAAATAAAAGTTTTGAGCCGGTATAAGCAATCATCAAAAATACAATGAGAAGAAAGGAGCCAAGGCTGAAAATAAATCGGTTTAATTCGCCGGACACACTAAACATGGCAAAAAATTCTTTTGGAGTGATGAACCCTCTGATATCATTTGAAATAAAGAATATTTCATCAAAAAATACAGTAGATATTACCCCGGCAATACCAACAATTCCAAACATAAACAAAGCAAAACCCAAAACGTAAAGTACAACTTTGGCAACGATTGTCAGAACATCAAAGACTCCGGAAAGCACACCTCCGGCTTGTTGAAGGTACTCTTTTTTTTCCAACTTTGCTTTACTCCTTCGAGCTCACCACTCACCATCTTCCCAATATTGTCAATGGTTATGCGATCTCCTCGCATCTCAAGTTTTTGAGCTCGGGATGTTGCCGGCGGAACAATTATCCACAACAAAATGTAAATTATCGGACCAATACCGCCAATAAAAGTTAAGGCAACAAACAAAATTCGAAACACAACCGGATCTATGGAAAAATAGCTTCCCAAGCCGCCGCTTACACCAGCCAAAAACTTATCATCAATATTTCGGTACAGTCGTTTAGGATTTTTCTGCTGAACGGTCATTCTCTCCGCCCGGTGCGAGGAGTTGTCCCCGTCGGCTTCCGGCTGAAAATCTTCGGGCTTCCCCATAACAGTAATCACTTGTTCAACCTGGGCCAAAGTTATTACTTCGGTAGCCGATTTACTATACTCCAATAATAATTCTGCAGATCTGAGCTCAATATCATCCATAATTTCATTTCGCCCAAGCTCGTTTTTCAACTCTGACTTAATCGCTTCAATCCATTGATTTAAAACATCCTAAGCCTGTTCTTCAATCGTAAAAGCTTGCCTGCTTATATGTATATTTATTGTTTTTTTCATAACTAAGATTTAAATATGTTATTTAATTTTTTGCTCTTTATTGATAAACTCTATTGAAGCATTCAAATCATTCCAAGCACTATCCAACTCTCTCAAGAAATCCTGCCCTTTGCTCGTAAGTCCATAATATTTTCGCGGCGGCCCTTGAGATGACTCTTCCCAGCGATAGGACAACAAACCGTCTCGGTGTTGCCTGTTGAGAAGTGGATACAGAGTCCCTTCGACAACAATGAGCTTAGCCTCCTTTAGTTTTCCGATTATATCAGAAACATAAGCATCTTTGTGCGAAAGTACCGACAATATACAGTACTCCAGAATTCCTTTACGCATCTGTGCTTTTACATTCTCTGCTTTCATAATTTAATTTTTTTATCCATAACTTTTTCTCCGTTTTACTCAACAATAAGTTTACAGCAATCCGTAACCGTCTGTCATATACGACTCAACAATTATCCAAGGCTTTTCAAAAAATTGTACAAACTTTGCAAAACGATTACATACCTAACTTTTACACCCTTCGATTTCCATAGTTAAATTCTGAGTATAAAGCCGGTTGCTCCTTTAAAACAATCCAAAGAATTATATACACGATAATTCCCGGACCGAAAAATGTCAGAATAACAAATAACAAGCGCACGATTACTGCATCTATATTAAAATAATTGCCTAAACCGGCACATACTCCACCGAAAATATTCGAGTCTGTATCTCTAAATAATTTTTGGGCACCCCGAGGTTTAGCGTTTGGGAAATAATTTAACTTTTCTTTTTCTACCGTAAACTCAACGGCATCATAAGCCAAGTACCTGTCAACGGAGACTCCGGCTTGCTCAGAATTGATTTTTAAATATTCGGCCAATTGCCTCTCTATCTGCAATTTTTCTTCGGCAGTAGAAATGTTTAAAAACAAAAAACTGTCGAACGCCGACAAAATGCGGTATCCGGATTTTGTAATGTTAAAATTAATTCCCCCAATTGATACTGTGTTCACTTTTTCCATAATATTATTATTTAGTACTTGTAAACAACACTTCGTTAAATTACGAATTATTAATTACGAATTACGAACTAAGCACGTAATAATCAATACTTTAACTCGTTTACGGCTTGCCTTGTAAAGTACTGAATATTAGATAATTATAAAAACTTAACGAACTATTGTGTAAAGAAATAACCTTTAAATTTCTACTTGCTCGGTTTTTGCTCATTCGCAAAAAATTTATTTTCATCGTTATAAAAATTTTAAATAAACTGTGGCTATTCGTAAAGTATTGTTTCACAATAATCTTGAAAATAAACAAAATAACTTCGTATAAATTGTAAACTTTATTTCTTAACAAGAACTTATTATTTGTACAAAGATAATACAAAATATATTACCTTGTAATACATAGTACTAAAATAATTACATTATCTTGGGGAAAATGGTACTATATAATATTGTGGTTAATAAAAGGGGACTACATAAGTAGTTAGTTATCAGGGAAATTCCTGATTTAAAAGCAATCGATATTTGGACGATTTTTTTAAAATAATTTTTCATTGAACGAAAACATATATCTTTACAAAAAATTTCCACATGAAAACAGTACAAGGAATTGCAGACAAAATGCTGACCGAAGCCAATTCACCCATTAGCTATAAGTTGCCGCTGGGCAAAGAGCTAATAGATATAAACCCCCTTATCGGGAAAGAGATTGAACTTATATTTGACGGAAATATCTATTGCAAGTCATGCGGTTCTAAAACAAAAAAATCTTTCGGTCAGGGTTATTGTTATCCATGCTTTACAACGATTCCGCAAACTGCTCCGTGTATTATTAATCCGGAAAAATGTGAAGCCCATAAAGGAATTTACAGAGACAAAGAGTTTGCAGAAAGAGTTTGCCTGCAACCTCACTATGTATATTTGGCAATAAGCTCGGGGCTAAAGGTTGGTGTAACCCGGGCCACCCAAATTCCCACCCGATGGATTGACCAAGGGGCCGTAAAAGCCATGAAGCTCGCCAAAACACCAAACAGACATCTTGCCGGAGTTATTGAAGTGGCTTTAAAAAAGCATATGAATGATAAAACATCCTGGCAAAAAATGCTCAAAAATGATTTTGATTCTGAAATAAATCTCAGCAAAGAAAAGGAAAAAGCAAAAACACACTTAGACCAAGAGCTTAAAAAATTTATAACTTTTGACAAAAAGATTATATCGCTATCCTACCCTATTAAAGATTTTCCGAAGACAGTTAAAAGCATTAACCTTGATAACGAAAAACAATATACCGGTGTTCTGAAGGGAATTAAAGGGCAATACTTAATATTTGAAGACGATCGAGTGATCAATATTAGAAAATACGGAGGATATGAACTTACCCTTAAGTATTAGCTTATAAATAATTATCGAGAAGTTGGTTTAGCTTTTGAAAACTTATTAATCCATATACTCCACATAACAAATATTGCAATCCACGCGACTCCTTTAAAGATTATATAATGATTAATATCACTGTATTCCGGACAACAAAGTGCGATATATGCCAAAGCGGAAATTCTTATAATATTGATAAGAATAATTACAATGAGCCCCGCAGGAATATACCACAATTTATGCATCAATTTACCGGGAAAAATAAATACAACGGCAGCATATGCTAACATAACATTCCTTCCCATGCATCCCCTGTCCAGATAGATTCCTTTATTGTAAAAATCGCTGAGAATTTCTACCGTCTTTCCATATGTAATAACCTCAACCCCAAACAACTCCAAAAAAAACTCTGACGCAAACAATAAAAATACTGCAAATTCATTCAACACCTTGACATAAAGTGTATTTATAAACTCAATATCTCGCAGAACATTGTAAAACAGAATAATAGCTGCCAACATTAATCCGGCATAGGCGATAATCTTTAGCCACTTATTTTTATTATACAGAACTTTCAGTCGATTAAAACTCATAACCCCTTAAATAACAGCTCATTTCAGTAATATATATATCAATTTGTATCATATTTTCTTATTTTTAAACTCAGCAAATTTATAAAAAAAGAATCAAATGTATTTTTTTATAATAATTTTTTTAAATTTGAAGCACATTACTGACTTAAATTGCTAATGCAACTATTGAAACGCCATATAATTTTTGCCATTTTATTTACATTGTTAATCCCGGCCGGAAACAAGAATGTAAGAGCTCAGTTGCCTACATCTCTAAAAAAGAAAGTTCAGGAATATAATACCAAAGCTCAAAAATATGAGTCAACCGGAAAAGTAACCACGGCGGCCAATTACTATTATAAAGCCGGTATGTTATGCTTTAAGTACAATGCGTTTAATGAAGCCGCTCCGCTTTTTAAAAAAGCCGGAGAATTAAACTTCAGAGTAGAAAATTTCAAAAATGCACAAATCATATACAGCAATTTAGCCTTAGTATATGCAAATACTGCAAACTACTCTAAAGCAATGCTGTATATCGAAAATGGATTAAAGATTAGGAAAAAATACGGAACTGAAACGGATTATGCAGCCGGTCTCCTCGATTTGGCCTATGTATATGCCGCTCAAAAGAATTACAAAAAGGCGATTTTAAAAGTCCAAGATGCGTTGGAAACATCGACAAAAACCAATAATGCAATGTTAACCCTGCAGTGCTTCGGAAGACTCCAAGCTTATTACAAGATGCTTGGAAACATCAAAAAATCGGAAGAATTTTCTAATAAGTTTGTTTATTTAAGCGATCACTACCAAAAAACAAAGTCCGAAAAGCAAGAAAAAGAATTTAATATTGAAAAGATTCTTGAAGAGTATAAACGAAAAGAGCGGCAACTGGAGCACGAAACTACTGTAAAACTTATTGAGCAAGAAAATAAATTTACTGAAGACTCTCTTGGGCTTATCGTTAAAATGAAAAGAGACTCTATAAAAACCGCTCAAATGAAAGCTCGAAAAGACAGTGCTTTCATAGTGCTACTGGAACAGGAAGGAGAGCTAAAATCATTAACCATTCAACGAGAAGAAGAGCAAAAGGATTTTCAAAGAAAGATCATCACCGGGGTAAGTATAGCCCTAATTTTAGTGGCAATATTAGGGTTTGTCCTCATAATCAACCGGCGTAAAATTCAAAAACACCGAAAAGAGTTAGCCAAAGCATTCCATGTTATCGAAGAACAAAACAACGACATAAAAAGCAGTATTTTATATGCTCGTGAGATACAAAAAGCATTTTTACCCAAGCAAGAAAATCTCAAATCAATTTTTAAAGACTCATTTATATTTTTTGAACCAAGAGACAAAGTCAGTGGTGATTTTTTCTGGTTTACAAAATCAAAATATATTGACAAGACAGGCAACCATTTTGAAAAACATTTTGTCTCTGCTATAGACTGTACCGGTCATGGTGTGCCGGGTGCTCTTTTGTCTATGACAAGTTTTAATATTCTGGAAAGTATAGTTAATGAACACAAAATCCATGAACCCAACAAAATACTTGACGAGCTGCATGAAGAGGTCAGAAGAAAATTAAGGCAGCGAGAAACATCAAACCGGGACGGAATGGACATGGCATTAATTAGCTATGACCCGAATACAAAGGAATTGCAGTTTTCGGGAGCAAAGAATCCGATACTGATAATACAAAACGAAAAAATCACACGAGTAAGGGGAAGTCTAAAGCCAATTGGAGGCGAGTTCTTTGACATCACAGAAAAACAACATTTCAAATTACACAAACAAACTTTAAAAGAACCGGTTACAATTTATTTGTTTTCTGACGGATTTGCCGACCAGCACAGCGAAAAGACAGGTAGAAAATACATGAAAAAACCATTTCGTGATTTTCTTTTATCAATTCACAAAGAAAAATTCAGTAAACAACAAGAGCTCATTACTCACGAATTTGAAAAGTGGAAAGGCAAAAAACCACAAATTGACGACGTTCTCGTTATGGGCATGAAAATTGTGCCATAATTTAAATGTGTGCTGTTTTATTTTTATTATAAATTAATCCTTTTTTTAACTTTTAAATCTTTCAATCATGAAAAAATTATCATTATTTTTGGTTCTCGTGATATTTACTTCAGGCCTCTCCATGGGACAAGCTATAAGCGACAAAGTACCAATCCCAATTGGAGTTACACTAAACAAAGTATCTCGAATGAATATTACAAGCGGTGGTTCTATTGAATTTGTATTCAATACAATCGCAGATTATAACTCAGGTAAAAATTCAACCGCTGCATCGGACGGCACATCACTGACTCAGTATCAAACGGCTTTTAATGTTGCCTCTTCATCTGACTTTACGGTAAACTTAATGGCTGAAACGGAATTTACTTCAACGGATGATACCGGTGCAGGAACGTTGGCTGTGAACTTTTTGGAGTTTCTTCTGGAAAATGACGGAAGCTATACTTTTGGAGTAGAGAATCAAATTCCCCTTGGCAATGAGTATACCACAGGAACAGGCGGAGCAGCAGTTTCTGTAACTACTACAGGAGATAATATAATTGTCGGATCAGGAAATGCCGGAGACATAAACCAGAATTCTTTTATTATACACTGGATGCTGGGAACCGGAGTAAACTTCTCCACCTTACTTGGAAATGCGGCTCAAGGCAGATATGTAACAAATGTTTTGCTTACGCTAAACTAAAATTTGAAAAACCAACTTCGTCTCTGCCAATAAAGGTTTTTAACCCAACGGCAGAGACTTGAATTGGGAAAAACAGACAGCCTATAATTAATGAACCACTTGGTTCATTATCCTTAGGTGTACCTGAAACAAATTACAAAAGGCCAAAGTGTTTAGCATCATAAAAATAATACATTATAAGAATGAGATTAAGGTTACTTTTAATGTTAATTGTGGGGCTGGCGTTTACAGATGTTCATGCCCAAGCAGAAGAGAAAAGACTGAGAGTAGATTACGGCGGTACACTGCCTGTTATTTTCGATTCATTGGATGACATTGGAACAGGATTAACCTTTACAAACTACACGCAGCTACACATCGTCTATACCGATACAACAGCACTTGGAGCACCCGAAGGAAACGGCTGGCAATTAACCGTTAAACCTCAGAGTCAGATAAGCGGAACCGGAGCCAATGTATTGCCGTATAATGTTGTAAAACTAATACTAACAGTAGATGGGACTCCCCCTGTTCCGGATACATTTTTCCTGACTGCCGCAGAGCAAACATTAACATTTAAAGATGAAAATGTAGTTACAGAAATACACAACATTCAAATTTCATATGAAATCGGAACAGACAATTCATTGGCCGGATATACTCCGGATAGATATACAGTAGTCTTAGAATTTACATTGGAGGAACACCCATAATGGCATGAGAAAAAAACTCTACATAGCAATTTTATTATTGTTAAATGTCATTCCGGTATTTAAGAGTATATCTTATGCTCAGCAGATAAAAAAAAAGGCCGTAAAAGTAGAATTTGTAAAGCAAAATGTAGAAGTAAACCCCGGCGAAATTTTTCATAATGTCGTAAATATAAGTAATGCGTCCGATGAATTGATAGAGCTGACACTTTTTATTAATACCCCTCGTCAATGGAAAGTCATTGGGGAAGCTACAACAGAATTGAGCATTCCTGCCCGTGAAACAATTTTTCTTCCTGTGCAAGTTGCCTCCTCCGGAGCCAGTAGAGGTGGCGTGGGTTATGCCATAATCGCCGTAATAAACGACAGCGAAGGAAATATGGTTGTGAGTGAAAACTGTTTGCTGAAAATTCCGAGAAACAGCCAAATTGAAGTCAATATAAAAAACCAAGACCGAACATTTGATCTTAAATCTCAAAAGGCGACATTTGATCTGAATATAAAAAACACCGGCAATACCTACCAATTAATAAATATAAAAGTAGAGCCCGGACAATCCTTATATATGGCAAACAGTGATAATCCGTTTGTTACAGAAACCATGAGTCTCGAGCCGAAAGAGGACAGTACAATAACATATTCGGTCAAATTAAATGACGACATCAATAAAGAGCTTTTCATCAATCATAACGTAAATATATTTATATCGAGTAATGATACAAGTCTAAAACGAAATATTTGGTTTAATTATCTGGACTGGAAGTATATCAATAAAATAAAGGAATCGGACAAACCCCTTGTCTTGGAAGCCATTGCTGAAAATTTGTTCAGCAACACAAAACCGGCTTACCGACTTAGAGCCTACGGGAATATATTACTGCCAAAAAACCAAAATATTCATTTTAACGCCCAACACTTCACCATTACAAACAATACCAATCAAAGCCTATGGAATAACACAAAATTCTCGGTAACTTATAACTATCAAAACCGGTCGATTCTTAGAGTCGGCGATCTGTCAAGTAATTACGGACAACAAATGTTCGGAAAAGGGTTTGGGTTTACTCAAAATTTCAGACAACACAGCCTAAGCGGAACGCTGATAAAAAAATTTGAATACGACGAAATTAGTTCAGGTGCTCTCTATGAATATCGGTTTAAACAACCGTTTACCATTGGTGTTGGTGGTGCCCTTACAAGGAATGAAACTACAGGGAAGGAATCTCAAATAATTTACGGTAAAAGCAGTGTTTTTTTAAAAAAACTGGGAAAGCTTAACGTCAACTATGGGTCAAGTAAAAGTTCATTTCGTGTAAACAATGCTGTTGAGAACTTTGACGGCTACGGAATTCATGCCGGCTACTCCCTTTCAAACAATCTGTTTAATTTAAGAAGCCGGTTTCGGTACGGAAGTTTAATGTACACCGGGACATACAGAGGGCAAATAAATATTTTTTCTGAGATTTCTACTGCCTTGCCCAACAAGCAATACCTGACCGCCTACTTCTTTAAACAAAATTACGAGCCCGTAACGATTACGGAAAATGGGATATTCTCCGGTCAGTTTACGGGTAATGAGACCTACAAAATAAACTATCGAAAATATATTGCAAGCAATATTCAACTTTTTGGCGGTCCGGTACTAAAGAATAATACAACAAACAGCTATTCTCCTGAAGACGAGCTTCCATTTTCGGTATTTACATACCGGGCCGTAGGAGGAATTGGCGTTTTTGAAAGCTACTCGGTTAACAGTATAATGTTTACAGTTATCTACGGCTATAACAACATATATAATATACCCAACAACCTAAATTCTGAGATAATACTTAATTCTTCTCAAAACCTGGAACTAAGGTTCAATGTTCAAAGAAAAAACTGGAGTTTATACAGTACATTTAATAAAGGCCCCAAAAGCTTACCGGAAAATTTTGCTTATGCTTTAACAAATTTTGAAGCTCAATCCATTTTGCTTATGCCCACATACAAAAAATACATCTATGAAAACATTGCAGAACTAATTGTCAGAGCTACTTATCAAAATAATATTACCTCCAAAAGTTCAAGAACATTTGTGGGTGCCCGTATCAATTTGGAATTAAAAAAAGGGTGGAGCGGGTTCTTGGAAAATTCATTGTCGCTCATGACCCAAACGCAAAGCTCCGGTATTTCTCTGAAAACAAATGTTTTTACCACAAATTATTTCAGGATTGGAATTAAAAAGGTATTTGACTTCGATCAACCCCGCATCAAATATATTGACTTAGATGCCATTTTTTTTAGAGACCTTAACGGTGATAATATTCACCAAACCAATGAACCGGGAATACCAAACGTATTGACCAAAGTTACCAAAAGTAAAGCAAACGACTCCATAATATCTGAACAAAAAAATTTCACTTCTCCCGAATTAATTTCCCAGTACGAAGGAAGAATTGCCATTCGAAATCTTCCGGAGGGAGAATATCTTATAGAGTATATTCCGACCAAAGGGAAAGCCTCTGAAATGATTAAACAAAAAGCAAAAAGACACATCCAAGTTAACAAGGACACCACTGTTTTTATACCCTTTACCGACCTAAACAAACTCTACGGGCAGGTAATTATCAACAAAGCCGATATTCCGCTGTATGAAGATCCCGACATTGCCAATATAAAAATTATTGCTGCAGGAAATGATGAAATACATTCTACGATTACCGATAAAAACGGCTATTTTGAATTTTATATCCCGGTTTCAGATTATTACAGAATTAGTATTAACGATATTTTGTATGAAAATTACACCCTTCAACAACCCTACTATGTCATAAAATTCAATGGATATAAAGAATTTGAATTAAATTTTGTGTACGACGAAAAAGAAAGAGCCGTTAAGTTTGATGAAGACTTCTCGGACTTTGAAATTACCGAAAGTTCTGAAAATGAAAAGGACAGTACAGATAGAACAGATCCTGAAGAAGATATCGCCTTTGAAGATATCACACAACTTCACCAAACCAACATCAGAGGGGTAATACGAGAAGAAACCACATTAAATCCTGTTCATGCTAACGTCTCTATTGTGAATAAAGAAACCGGATACAATATAATAAATGCGGCATCGAGTCTCAGAACAGGTACCTACTTTATGACTTTTATTTCATCTGACGACTATATTCTAAAAGTTGAATCAGAGGGCTATTGGACGCAAAAAAAAGAATTAAAAGTTAATAAAATTACATCCTTTGACAACCTGGAAGAGGACATGTTGCTAAAACCGATAGTGATCGGGCAAGCTCTTGAGACGACAAATCTTACATTTTCGGAAAATTCTGCAAAGCTAAATATTCAAGCAAAAGCAGAACTTGAAAACTTATTAATTCTTTTGCATGAAAATGATGACGTCAGTTTTGAAATTATAGGACATACCGACGGGCGAGAAGCTATAAATACAGATGAAGCAAAATTATCTAAAAACAGGGCTTTGGCGGTTTCTGCATTTTTGACCAAAGCCGGAATCAAAAAGAGTAGAATTTCTCAG
>JAYEIA010000129.1:0-2238 GCA_034659855.1 Bacteroidota bacterium | reverse complement strand
CGGTATTTGAAAAAACAAAAATTAATGGGAATTTCGCAGTTATCACCCGCGGATTATGGCGTGTTGAAGGAGCTTTTATGGGCGGACCGTTTGTTAATTATGCCGTACTGGACAAAGCTCGAAACCGTATTGTTTATATTGACGGCTTTGTGTATGCCGGCCGACAAGAAAAACGACGATTTATGAGAGAAGTTGAAGCCATTGTCAGCTCAATTCGTTTTACTCCTGCAGAATAAAAAGATAGATACCTATGTCAACAATAAAACCCGTAAGAGGATTTACCCCAAAATTCGGAAAAAACTGCTACTTTGCTGAAGGCTCAGTAGTTGTGGGCGATGTAATAACCGGCGATGATTGCAGTTTTTGGTTCAACAGCGTTGTACGAGGCGATGTAAACTCCATACGACTCGGCAATAAAGTGAATGTACAAGACGGAGCAATCTTACACACCCTCTACAAAAAATCGGTGGTGGAAACCGGTGATAATGTTTCCATTGGACATAATGCGGTGGTGCATGGTGCACAAATCAGCAACAATGTTTTGGTGGGAATTGGTGCAATTGTACTGGACTTTGCAGAAATAGGCGAAAATAGTATAGTAGCTGCCGGTGCCATGGTAAAAACCGGCACAATTATAGAACCCAACAGCATATACGCCGGAGTACCCGCCGTAAAAATTAAAGATATTGACCCGCAACAGACAGCTGAGATGATTAACAAAATTGCAAATAATTATTTGATGTATTCGGATTGGTTTAAGGAGTAAACCGGGTTTGATATGGTTCACTGCGAATACTAAAAAAGAAAAAACAACAACAAAAAGAATAATAATTTTCGTAAATTGCATTATAAGTGAACTTGAAAAGTTATGCAAACAGAATTAAAAATAGATATTGACGATAAAACAATGAAATTTGTTAAAAAATATGCAAATAGAAAGGGTTTTTCGGTAAATGAAATGTTGGAATATTATCTAAAATGGATTGTCTGGAATGAAACTTTTTTAAATGATATTTCAGAAAAAAATTCTATTTTTGAAATACCGAGTAAACAAAACAAATGGGATGATTTAGAATTTTTCTTATCTGAAAACAGATTTGATTTACCGGATAATTATTCATTTAATAGAAATGAACTTTATGACAGATAAAATTTTCATAGATACAAATATTCCGGTTTACCTATCAAATACAGAAAAACGTAAAAAGGAAATTGCAAAGAAGTTAATATATTCGCAACAAAATGCAAGTATTTCTACACAAGTTTTGAGTGAATTTTCTAATGTAATTTAACATAAAAAGATATTTTCTTCCGAAAAACTATTAGAATTTATCGGAATATTCTCAAGAATATTTAAAATTGAAATTATTACGCCAATTACAGTAATAAATGCAATAAAAATTAAAGAAAATTATAAATTTTCGCTTTGGGACAGTATGATTTTATCAACAGCATTGGAAACAAATTGTAATATCTTGATTACAGAAGATATGCAACACAATCAGATTATTGAAAATAAATTGAAGATTATTAATCCTTTTAAAAATAATATATGACCTGAAATTTTGTAACCTAAAATATTAAAATAAAAAGCGTTTAGCTTATTTTCTTGATTTAGAAATCTACCAAACTTTATGAACACAAGAAATAAGGGCTAAATATTACAGACCCCTCTCCCACTCTTCTCGCAAGCGGGCTTTTTCCGGGCTGACCAACACCTCTTGAATAGCTGCAAGCAATTTCTCTTTATCTCGCCCCAATATGCCTTTCAATACCAAGTAATTTGACGCATGATCACTTCGAAAAACCGTTTGATTTAATTCCGTATGTTCAAGCAAAATCTGCATTTCTGTAATCAATTCCAAGGTATTCAAAGCCGTAAATTTTCCTTTCTGCTTTTTCTTAAAATGCTTTTCGCCGTACGGAAAACTCAACACCAAAGTTGAAGCAAATTCCGGTTGAACCGCATTAAGTACTTTTGCGGAATTAACGGCATGCTGTCGGCTGTATTCTTTACCGCCGAGCCCGTTCAATATCATAACAGACAATTTTATTCCGGCTTGTTTGGCTTTCTTCAATCCGGTAACGGTTGATCTGTAGGTCTCGCCTTATTACTGTCAATCACAACCTTTTCCAGGCTTTGGCAAATGGTCTCTTAGAATGGCTGAGATTTTTTTAAAAGGCAATGCTGAACAGGTTGATTTCACAATATCCAAGTCAACAATCCACAGAATACTG
>JAYEIA010000128.1:0-2252 GCA_034659855.1 Bacteroidota bacterium | reverse complement strand
CCGCCGTTGTTGCTGCCCATTTGATATGTTCCGCCTTTCACAAAAACCATACCTTCGGGTACTTCGGAGTTTAAGGCAAGCGTGTAGTTTGTTTTACCGTTTTGGTTTATGTTTATTTTATGTTCTGTGTCTTTGTATTTGTTAATGCCTGTAAGTTTTACAATGTGCTTGCCAAAGTTAAGCGAGAGTGTTTGCGGTGCTTTGCCTTTGTAGCTGCCGTTTATGTAAATGCTTGCTCCTTGTGGTTTGCTGTTAATTGTTACCGTAAGTCCGCTTTGCAGTGTAAGTTTGGTTTGGGCGGTTTGGTTTTCGGTAATAGTTACGGTTTTTGTTTCGGAGGCATAGCCGGTTTTTCGGGCTTCTATGCTGTAGTCGCCTATTATAAGGTCGTAGAGCATTAGGGGGCTTGTGCCTTTTTTGCTGTTGTTAATGTAAATATCGGCTTTTGTAGGCACAGTGGTTATCGCAATGTTTCCTTTTTTAGCTTGTAGTGTATAGTTTTTTGTAAGCGGGCTTCCTGCCGTAATTGTTATGTTTTCTTTTTGGGTTTTGTATTTGTCTTTTTTTATTTCAATAATGTGCATGCCTTCGTTTTGCTTGCCTGTGTAGCTGCCTGTGCCTTTAAATGTGCCGTCAATGTATATTTTGGCACTGCTTGGCTCGGCTTTTATTGTAAGCTTGGCAAATGTTGGCTGCATGTTTATAGTTGTAGTTTGGCTTTGCCCTGCTGTTACGCTTATTGTTTTTTGTGCAGGGCGGTACATGTTTTTTGTAACTCTTATTGTATGTTTTCCTGTGGCAAGTTCGGGTACTGTGTAGGGTGTTGTTTGGTTTATGGGTTTATTGTCAATTTCAATATTTGCTCCGCTTTCGGGTGTGGTTTTTATGGTTACTCCGGCAAAATTCGGTTCTAAATTAAAACTAAGCTGTTGTTTTTCTCCTGATAAAAGCAAGATTTCTTTTTCTGATGTTTTATATTTTATTTTATTTACGGTTACTTTATATTTCTTTAATTCTTGGTATTCAAATGTTGTTGGTGTTTTTTTCCCGGTTGGTTTATCATTAAAAAAAATATCAGCATTATTAGGCTCTGAATTTACAACAATTGTTCCGTAGTTTTTCTTTAGAGTCAAATTAATATTTTCGGTTTTTCCTTCTTGCAGTGTTATTGTCTTAAATGCTGCTTGGTATTTGAATTTTTGCAGCATAATTTCGTATTTTCCCGGGTCTTGAAAATCGAAAGTTGTAGGTGTTCGTTTTCCTGTGGGTTTATTGTTCAGGCTTATATCTGCTCCGCTTGGTGTGCTGTTTACTATAATTTTTCCGAATTTTGGTTTTAGTGTTACATTTATTTCTTCTGTGTTGCCGGCTCTTACTTGTATATCGCCTTCGGCATCGTAGTATTTTGCTTTTTTTATGAGGTAAATATAACTTCCTTCTTGCACCAATTGCTCAAAAGGTGTTGTACCTTTTAGTTCACCCTCAAGATATAAGTCAGCACCGCTTGGAGTGCTGTAAATTTTCACAAAATCAGATTTTTTACCCGGTTCGGGTGCTGTTCCTCCTTTCTGCGTAAGCGTAAGTTTATAGGCATCAAGTTCTTTAACTCGGTAGTCTTCAATAATATATTCTTTGGGCATAAAACCATCTTTTTGTATCATAAGTCGCCTTTCGCCGGGGGAAACATATAGGGTGTAAATTCCTGCTTTATAAGGAATATCATCTCCGCAAAATCCGAGATTAGAGTCAAAAGACAGTCCGGTAAGGTCGGTATAGATTTTAATTACTGCACATTTTTTATTGTTGTCGTCAATACGGCTTTCTACTCTTGCTGTAATATCATTTGGCAGAGGAACAAAACTTTTTACCCAAAATTCCCTTTGGGCGTGTAGTGTTGCTGTTGTTATAAATACAACTAATAATAGTGTTGTTAGTGATTTTTTCATATTTTTTTATTTTTTAGTCGTTGGAAGACTTCAAAACGTCCCGATAGGGACTTTTGAACGTCCTGCTAACTCTGAAGTCCCTGTCGGGTCGTTCAAAAGTCGTTGGAAGACTTCAAAACGTCTCGGTAGGAACTTTTGAACGTCCTGCCAACAAATCTTTTTTAAAAATCGGTGAGATGTTCTATGTCAGAAAAATCATCATCTTTTTTATGCAAAGAAATAAAATTTGCTTGACTATCGAACCATCCTATCACATTTTTTTTTGCAAGTTTTGTGGGTTTTATACTTATTGAACTTAAATATGAA
>JAYEIA010000127.1:0-11326 GCA_034659855.1 Bacteroidota bacterium | reverse complement strand
GTCGGTTTTTTATTATCGGGTTTTGTGGTACAGTTGGGTTCTTCGGACTCCTATCCGTCCGCTGACGGACATAGGTTCAAGTCCTGTCCCCGCTACAACGAAACCGATTCAAAGATGAGTCGGTTTTTTTATTATCGGTGACAGGTTTTTATCAATTAATTGCAAGTAAATTATTTAATATCTTATAATTTAGCAAAAACAAAGCTGTCAAGTCTGAGCGTACAAAATTTGAGGTTTAAGTTTGTCTCCGCTACTACGAAAAACGATAAATTAAACCTGCAGTTTAGTTCGCACCTTTTCAAGCTCGTTATCCGAACCAATGACAGTTACAACATCATGCAGTCGCAGGCGTGTGTACCCTTGCGGCAGCACGACATGATGATTTCTGGTTATGGAAATTACAAGAACTCCCAGAGGAAAACCGATGTCTCTCAATGCTCTGCCGTGAATATCTCTGCCGAGAACTTCAATATCTTCGGTATTATGCTCTTCTTCCATTCCCATAAGAATAGATGTGGCATTGGGCGAACGAATAAAATGTTCCAAAAGTGTAATAATTGCAGATGCAGGTTCAACCACAATAACATTCAAATCTTTGAAATTTTTGATATTGTCGCGCTTAGTCAAACGAACAACAACATTAGGAGTACCGAATTTTTCATATATAATCTCACTTATTCTGTAAGCTTCAATTTCTTCTTTAAGTATAACCACCGAATCGGCAGATTTCAAGTCTGCCGCTTTAAGCGTTTCATAATTGATTTCAGCGACTTCAATTATTTTCAATTCCGTGCAATTACTTTTGTCTAAATCAGGACGATCCGTAATGATTGTTACATTATAGTTTTGCTTTTTAAGCATTTTTCCTAAAACAATAGCTTTGCCTTCCAGTCCAATAATGAATACATCTTTATGATAATCAAATTCATGGTTTTTTGACTTTACGTGAGATTCTCCAATGTTTAAAATTGAAAACTTCATTAAAGGGGGTCCAACAAATTGATTTATAACAATAACAGCAATCAAAATTGCAGCAAATTCTTTTCCAAATCCCACAAAATGTGCAGCAACAATCATAATTAAACCAATACTAACACCGGCTTGCGTAATATATGGTGTCCAACTAAGTAGAGTTTTCTTTTTAGAATCTTTTAAAATAATACTTCCTGTGATTGAAGCAATAATTATTGCGAATAGTCTTATCCCAAATAATAAAAATGCAACTGCCCAGTATTTTATTAAAACATCAATATCTAAACTCGCTCCAATAAAAGTAAAAAACACAACGTAAATATAGTTTCCGTACTCTTCTACAATTTTTTGTAAATATTTTCGATATTTTGAATAATTTGTGATATAAAAACTTGCAATTATGCCAATCAAAAGAGCTTCGAGATGAATATGAATATGTAAATATTTTTCGGAAATATCACTAACAAATGATGATAACAAAAACATGCTCCAACCAATAATCAGAACAATAATTAGGTCAAGAAAACTGTTTTTATTGATTTTAAAATTTAATTCAAACAATTTACCGTAAACAAATCCCATTGCAATACTCAAAATCAGACCAATAAAAACAATAAGTAATTCAAGAGAATTAAATTCTTTTCCTTCGACCAAAACACTTGCAATAGAAAAAGTCAACGCAAAAAGTATGATTACAAAAATATCTTTGATAATAGTAACTCCGAGTGCGACTTTTGTAAATGGTCCTTTTGCTCGCAATTCATTGATAATAGCGATAACCGAAGCGGGAGAACGTGCAATAAAAATGGTTGAAATCAATAGAGAAATTGCAATTTTAATATTCAGTTCAACCCCTTGCATAAAAGGTATTAAATTTGCAAAAAGCATAATAAGAACAAAACTTAAAATGAACGTGATAAAAAACTGTGCTGCAGACATTATGCTAATATCCCGAATTTTATCACGAATTTCTTTTAAATACATTTCGCCACCTGCCGCAAAAGCAATAAAGCCCAAAGAAATGTCATTTATAAAGCCTAAATCGACCAAATCTTTGGGTAACATTTTAAGCACATAAGGCCCGGATAGCACGCCAATAACTATAAACCCGGTGATTAAGGGAAGTTTTATTTTTTGAAAAATCTCAGCCAGTTGGTTAGATGCTACAACTATAATTGTAAATGCACCAATAATTGAAATCCAAACTATTATTTCTTCTGTATTCATATAGCACAAAACCCCATAAATTCACTTTGTTTGAGT
The DNA here is from genome assembly GCA_034659855.1 of Bacteroidota bacterium. GTDB lineage: Bacteria > Bacteroidota > Bacteroidia > Bacteroidales > JAADGE01 > JAYEIA01. Next base: position 9,091 of record JAYEIA010000127.1, on the reverse strand, counting down.
TAATATTTTTCGACCGCAAATTATAAAAAAAAAATACAGGAAAATCGTTCTTACCTTGAGTTTTCGTGAAAATTTTTTCGATAATCTGCTTGATATACAAATTTAAATTATTTTTTCAAAGGGGGCAAACTAAAATAAATGGTTTCAAAAAAATGGAGACCTCCAATGTTAAAGAACGGATACGGAATAAATTATATGCCTATTCGTTTAATTCCCCAAACCGTTCAATTAGAAACGTTGATTTTCTTTGTTTAACCTGACCACTAAAGGGAGCAAAGAAAATCAAGCTAAAACTCACATTTTAATTTTTAGAATTAAAAGCGATAGCTTTTACCGGGTGAAATAATTGATTTTCCATCTGTTAAGAAGAGCTTGAGGAATTAAACGGATAAACATGATAAATTATGATAGATAGGCAAAGTTATTTTGTGTCCGTTCCTAAAGCCCAAAAATATGTTTCGTTGATGATACCGTTCAAATTAGATAATAAATTTTACACAGGGGGAATTGAGAATATCACAGAGATAATTTCGTTTTTAAAAATCAAAATGATATTTTTGAAACTTTTAAACGTTTAAATCAAAAAAACTAATGCAGAAAAAAATACTGATAACAGGAGGAGCCGGATTTATAGGGTCGCATGTCGTTCGATTATTCGTAAGTAAATATCCGGAAACGGAAATATATAATTTAGATAAACTGACTTATGCCGGAAATTTGGAAAATCTTAAGGATATTGATAAAAAAACCAATTACCGGTTTATTAAAGGAGATATTACCGATGCCGACTTTATAAATAAACTGTTCAGTGAGCATAAATTTCACGGAGTGGTGCATTTGGCAGCCGAATCGCATGTTGATCGCTCCATAGAAAACCCCAATGAATTTGTGGACACGAATATTATGGGAACCGTAAATTTGCTCAATGCATACAAAGAAAACAGACCCGATAACGGCGATTTATTCTACCATGTTTCTACCGACGAGGTCTATGGTTCTTTGGGTGAGACGGGCTTGTTTACCGAACAAACGCCCTACGATCCGCGCAGTCCGTATTCCGCATCCAAAGCGTCTTCCGACCATTTGGTACGAGCATACGGGCATACCTATGGTTTGCCTTTCGTTATTTCAAACTGTTCCAATAACTACGGCCCCAACCAGTTTCCTGAAAAGTTGTTGCCCTTGGCGATTAACAACATTAAAACCCAAAAACAAATCCCGATATACGGCAAAGGCGAAAATGTAAGAGATTGGTTGTATGTCAAAGATCATGCAGTGGCAATTGACTTGCTTTATCATAAAGGAAAACCACAGGAAACCTACAATATCGGCGGCAATAATGAGTGGGCAAATATAGACTTGATAAAATTGCTTTGCCGGTCATCGGATAGGGCGTTGAACAGAAAAGACGGCGAGTCGGAAAAATTGATCACTTTTGTAAAAGACCGTGCCGGGCATGATAAACGCTATGCTATAGACTCGTCAAAGATTTTGAATGAATTGGGTTGGGAACCCTCGGTTACGTTTGAAGAGGGTTTGGCGTTGACTTTGGATTGGTATCTGAACAATGAGAAATGGCTGGACCGTGTAGTTTCCGGTGAATATACCGATTATTATAAAGACATGTATGTCAACAGATAGTTTGACGAAGATTTAATTGTGAAATAAAAAAGCTCGATTGCCTAAAATATACAGCGATGAAGAATAAATCCAAAGGCCCGATTGTAAAACACACCAAAGCCCGGCGTTATGCGTGGTGCCCTTGCGGGATAACAACTCGGGAGCCTTTTTGCGACGGCAGTCATTCGGGTTCGGGCTACAAAGCCTTTCCTGTGGATGTAGAGCAGGCCGGAATAAAAGCGTGGTGTACCTATAAACGGACTGCAACGCCTCCGTTTTGCGACGGGACTCATAAATAGGGCTTATGAAAACAATAACCATTTGCGGGTCGATGCAATTTATTGATAAGATTGGAAAGCTGAAAACCTCTTTGAAAAATATGGGGTTCAAAGTATATACTCCGGCCAAAGAAGAAGGCGGAACAGGCTATTCTCGCCTAAAGGCTAAAGATCAAATTGAACTGAAGCAAGGTTTTATTGATGACCATATAGCAAAAATAAAGAAATCTGATGCCGTTTTGATTGCCAACTATACAAAAAACGGAATTGTAGATTATATTGGAGCAAATACTTTTTTGGAAATAGGATTTGCATACATTTTGAAGAAGAAAATATTTATTTTGAACTCTATTCCTGACCAGCCTAACAACTCTGAAATTAAAGCACTTAAACCAATAACTTTAAAGGGAAATTTGAATATAATATAGAGTAAGCATACAATTAAACCCAAATAAAAACGCTCTGAAAGAGTAGCTAAATTTTATCAACAAATTGCTCATTCAGGGTGAGACCAATAGAGGCATATAACCCATGGTGTTGCCTTGGGCTAAAGTAAACCGGGCTTTCAGCCCGTCCAAATGAATCTGAACTCAAAATATTGATAAATACTCTGAAAGTGCTGTTAAATTTAGGCGACACAAGAGCCTCCGTTACCACCGGAAAAACTTCCAAATGTGGCATTACTCTCAGAATTTCAGGCAGTTAAATCCTTTCATTTTTCTACCTTAATTTGCGGCCTTATTTTTGAGGAGTATTATAAGTTGTTATTGTGCCTAAAAACATAACTGCACGGAAATAAGTTAATAAAATTTAGGAAATGTTCTCATTTTGTTATTTTTGAAGAAAATATTAACTCTTTCTATATAAAAAATAAAAGCGTCTCTCTTTAAGTTAAATAAACATTTATCGGTAAATTAATATGATTTTAGACAACGAAAATAAAAATAAAAAAGTCCATGAATGGATTACTGAATATACCGAAAAGGGCAATTTTGATATTGTTACAGGCTATTTTACTATTGGAGCTCTTGCTTATTTATCGCAACAAGTAAATGATAAGATTGAGGGATTTCGCTTAATTTTGGGTGACATTGTTAATTTTAATTCCAAAGAAGAAAGACCTCTTGACCTCTTAAACGAGAACATATCCATACATGCAGCCTTAAAACTAAATAAATTATCCCAAGAAGCCGTAAATTTTCTTAAACAAAACAAAGTTAAAGCAAAAACACTTGAACCTAATTTTTGTCATGCTAAAAGTTACATTTTCAAGCCAAAAGATGATGACAGACATAAATATTTCATATCCGGAAGTTCTAACCTTACCGAAGCAGGTATTGGGTTAAAATACACGAATAACATAGAACTTAACATTGCTGAAACCGGTGATAACAGTCAATTTAATGAATTAGTTGAATGGTTTAATACGCTTTGGGGAAAGCCCCAAGCTCATACTAAAAAAACAATCATATCTAAAAATAATTTAAAAAAGAAAGTCGATTTTAAAAAATATTTAATCAGCGAAATTGAAAAAATATTTATAGAATACACTCCCAAAGAATTATATTATAAAGTTTTATTTGAGCTTTTTGGAAATCAGATACAAGCAGATGATAATAATCCTGAATTCAACAGGCAAATAGGAAGGTTAGAAAATAGTGCTGTTTATTCTACCCTATATGAATTTCAAAAAAAAGGTGTTCTGAGTTTAATTAAAATGTTGCAAAAATATAATGGAGCTATTCTTGCTGATGCCGTTGGTCTTGGAAAAACATGGAGTGCACTATCTGTTATCAAATTTTTTCAATTGCAAGGTAGAGAAATTTTATTATTGTGTCCTAAAAAACTTGAACATAATTGGAGACGTTACAAAAAATACCAAGACTCACGATTTGAGAAGGATAACTTTGATTATTTTATGCGTTTTCATACAGACTTGAATGAAGAACGAATGCAAAAGTATGATGACAGAGCAGATAAGTATTTTACTAATGACAAACCTAAACTAATAGTAATTGATGAAAGCCATAATCTGCGAAATAACAAATCTAACCGTTATAAATTCTTTATGGAATATATGCTTCAACCAAATGAAGATATTAAGGTTCTATTACTTTCAGCAACTCCTATAAACAATTCATTAACTGATATTAGAAATCAATTTATGTTAATGACACAAGGAAATGTTAATGGGTATAATGATTCTCTTGGTGTTAAAAACATTGATTACACTTTCAGAACAGCACAAAAAGAATTTAATTTATGGAGAAAAGACCCTTTACCTCAAATAAGTGATTTTATAAAAAAGATACCTTCAAATTTCTTTACATTAACGGACTCACTGACAGTTGCAAGAACAAGAAAAATGGTAGAAGGCGAACATGCAGAACTCGTGTTCCCGGAAAAAGAAAAGCCAACTAATTTATTTGTTACACCAAGCCAACTTGGTAATTTTGAGTCATTTGAAGAGCTATTTAATCATTTTCCGTCGATGCTTTCGGGCTATCAGCCTTCTTTTTATTTACCCGATGAAGAAGATACAGATGCATTGCATAATGAAAAACAAAGAGATCATTTTTTAGCCAAAATGCTTTATATTTTATTAGTCAAACGCCTTGAATCTTCTTGGTTTTCGTTTTATTCAACTGTTGAAAAAATAAAAAATCATCATCAAAATGTTTTAGATAAAATTAAAAAATACGAAAAACAACAAATTGATGAATCTGCAAACGGTAATGCAGATGAATTATTTGAAGGTGATGAACTCCAAGCCGATTATGAAGATTTTGAATTAGGAAAAAAAAGAAAAGTAAGTATTGCTGAAATTGATGAAGCAGGGACTCTTAAAAATTACAAGGCTGATTTAAAGAAAGATATTACCGCATTAGATAATATTTATATAAACCTTCAAAAATTTTCAGGGAAAATTGACAAAGAAATATTAAAAGCTAAAAATCATAAATCAGAAGACAGTAAACTTGAAACTTTAATTAACGAAATTAAAAACAAACGAAAAGAAGGAGAAAATAACAACAATCAAAAACTTGTAATTTTTACAGTTTATCGTGATACCGCAGAGTATTTATTTGAGCAACTTAAAGTAAGAGGTTTTGATAAAATTGCAATGGTTTCAGGTTCCGGTTCAAAAACGTCTTATTCTGATGAAGAAACTAAAAAGTTTGAACCTATTTTAGAACAATTTGCTCCATACACAAAACTTTTTAACGAAAAAGAATGGAAATTTAAAACAAAAGCAGAAGGTCTTGAAGCTTATGATGAATGGGCAAATTGGATATTTGAGAATGACAAAAAAACGTATGAAAAACTAAACAATCCAATTGATATTTTAATTGCAACCGATACATTAAGCGAAGGGCAAAACCTACAAGATGCAGACATGGTTATAAACTATGACATACATTGGAATCCTGTAAGAATTATTCAAAGAATGGGACGTATCGACAGAATTGGTTCGCCTAATAAGAAAATTTTCGGTATCAATTTTTGGCCTTCAAATAATATTAACAGTTACTTAAATTTGCAAGGGCGTATTGAACAGCGAATGGCAGCTATGAAACTCGCAGGTGCAGAAGTTGATGAAAATTTCTCCGATTCTTTAAAATATATGGTTAAGGACGAATCCTTAGACCAAAAAATGCGAAACCGCATGATGAAACAGATGGAAACCACTCTTGATGATTTAGACGGCGAAGAGTCTTTTGGCTTTGATGATTTATCGCTCGAACGTTACCGGCAAGATTTACTCGCAGAATTTAATCAAGATAAAGAAAAGTATAGCAAAATGCCAAAAGGAATTTATACCGGCTTTGTTGCAGACCAAGCCATTTGCAAAGAAAAAGGTATTATTGCTTTACTCGGATACCCTGCAAAATCTGTAAATAAAACAATACATGAATATAAAGTTTATGATTTAATATACATTAATATGAAAGGGGAATTAATGCTTACAAATCAAAAAGAAGTATTAGATGCTCTTACTTATCATAAAGATGAAGACCGATATGTTCCGGAAGCTATTGAAAAAGGAGACGAAACAGCAATCAATGAATTGGTAAACGCAACGAAACTTTGGTTAGACAATCAAGCTGTGGAAACCAAAAAACAAGATGACGGAACTACAAAGAAAACAATGGGAAAAGAAGCAAAAGACATATTATCAAAATTAAGACACGGCAATAAAGAAGCAATAGACCGAATAAAACAAAATGTAAAAGTTACAGATAAATACCAATTAGATAACTTCGATTTAATAACTTGGTTTTTAATTAGTTAGATGGATTTTAATATACTCATACAAAACATAAAAGAAACTCACGATACACTTTATAGGAGTGTAACTAAATCAATTAATGTTCATTTAACATTGAGAAATTTGCTTACAGGATTTTATATAGTTGAGTTTGAACAAAAAGGTAAAGACAGAGCCGAATACGGCACTAAACTTTTACAAAATCTTGCAAAAAAAATAAAAATTAAAGGTTTATCAGCACCTGAATTATCAAGGTGTAGGCAGTTTTATAATATTTATTATCCAATTCTTGGGTCGGCAACCCAAAAATTCAAAAATATTCTCCCTCAAAATATTCTTGGGACACTGTCCCAAGAATTGAAAAACAATTCGACAAACATTCTTGGGACGCTGTCCCAAGAATTGCAAGAAACTAATATTGAGGACGAAAATAAGCTTTATGTGAAAATATTTTCATCCATTTCATACTCTCATTTTATAGAATTAATAAAAATTAATGACCCCTTAAAGCGAAAATTCTATGAACTTATTATTTTAAATTCGCAATTGTCAGTAAGAGAACTCAAAAGCCAAATAGAATCACTTTCTTTTGAAAGAGTAGGCTTGTCGCAAAATAATGAAACGGCATACAAACAACTAATCAAAAAAATTGAACCACAAGAACCCGCTGATATAATAAAATCGTATTACTTTTTTGATTTTTTGAAATACAAAAATCCCGGTTTAATTGAAGAAACGGAGTTGGAAGAAGCTCTAATAACACATTTACAAGAATTTATTATTGAACTCGGTAACGGTTTTTGTTTTGAGGCAAGGCAAAAAAGAATATTAATTGAAGATGAATATTTTTTTATCGACCTTGTATTTTATCACAGAGTTTTGAAATGCCATGTTATAATTGAGCTAAAAACACGAAAAGCAAAACACGAACATATTGGTCAATTAAAATCATATATACAATTTTACAAGAAAAAAGTTATGTTACCAAGCGACAATCCGCCTGTTGGTATCTTATTGGTTACCGACAAAAATAAAACCCTTGTAGAATATGCAGTTGCAGACTCCGACAAAGAGCTTTTTGTAAGTAAATACGCTTTGAAGCTACCTAAAAAAGAGGAATTACAAAATTTTATCGACAAGGAACTTAAAAATATATAAATCATGAATCTTACAATATTTAACAGAATAGAATTTCTTCCGGCAATTAAAAATTTATTTAATGAATTGCAAGTACCTGTAAAATACCTTGCCGATGAACCAATAACGGCAAAAGATATTCTTACCGAAACTTATAAAGAGAACGACACCTTTAAATTAATTGATGACGTTTACTTTGTGGGTATGATTGATGATGCAGTGTTTGAACAAAATGAAAGTATTGCCCCCGAAAAAATAAAATCCGATTACGACGGAATATTAATTTTCGGAATAACTCTAAACCAAAGAGAAAATAATCTTTTGCCTACACGTTCGCAACTCGCAGAAATTTCACGAGCATTTCACAGGCAGTATTTTTATACTCCTTCTGTTATTGTTTTTAAATATAATGACGACAAAAAAGACTATATAGCTTTTGCAAATACCGAACGCATAAAATACAAACAAGAATGGCGTGAAGGCGAAAAAGCAGGTAAAGTTTCTTTATTACGTGATATTGATATTGAAAAGCCGCATTCAGGACACAGCAGAATTTTAACCGAAATGCAAATACCTACATCCGGCAAGAAAGCAGTCGATGATTTTTCTAAAATTTATGCTTATTGGCAAGAAGTTTTTAGTGTAAGTGTTCTGAATAAAAAATTCTATCAAGAACTACAAAATTGGTATTTCTGGGCATTAAAACATGTTACATTTCCTAATGAACCAACCGCCGCAGATGCAATAGAAAAAGACAAAAAAATTGAAGACCTGATAAAAGAACACAACGCAACAAATGTTATTCGCTTACTGACACGACTGTTATTTTCGTGGTTTATTAAGGAAAAAGGTTTAATTCCGGAAGCATTATTTGATTTAGACAAGCTGCAAGATGATATTTTAAACAAAATTTCTCCTTTTCACAATGAAAACGGAATGTTTGCTCAAGGAAATAAAGACAGTACTTACTATAAAGCAATATTGCAAAATCTGTTTTTTGCTTCGCTTAATTGCCCCATAAATCCTATTGGAGAAGATAAGAGAAAAAGAGCTTTCAGAAAAGAGAAAAGCAATTTCGGAACAATGCACTTAATGCGATACAAAGAAAACTTTAAAAATCCTGATGCTTTTCTGAAACTGATAAACAGCAAAGTTCCGTTCCTAAACGGAGGTTTATTTGAGTGTCTTGATATTAGAGGTTTTAAAAATGAAAAACCAAAAGACAGAGTTTATATCGACGGCTTTTCGGAAAACTTGCCCAAAGGACAAAAACTAATTGTGCCGGATTATTTATTTTTCGGAATAGAAGAAAAAGTTGATTTAAGCAAAGATATAGGCATAAAAAATAAAGGAACAAAAGAAGCTGCCGTTAAAGGGCTGATAAATATTCTAAAATCTTACAAATTTACTATTACAGAGAATACGCCGATTGAGGAAGACGTGGCACTCGACCCTGAATTACTCGGTAAAGTATTTGAAAACCTACTTGCAAGTTACAACCCCGAAACCCAAACAACTGCCCGTAAGCAAACAGGCTCATTTTATACCCCACGTGAAATAGTAAATTATATGGTGGACGAAAGCCTTATTGCCTACCTAAAAAATGAACTTAAAGAATGGAATTTTTCCGAAAAAGAACTTGACGAAAACTTGCATAAATTAACTTCTTACGACCCCGGAAATCCTTTTGCCGACAAACCCGAAATAGCACCGGTTATTATTGGAGCTTTAAACCAATCTAAAATTCTTGACCCCGCCTGCGGTTCCGGTGCATTTCCTATGGGAA
>JAYEIA010000126.1:0-11331 GCA_034659855.1 Bacteroidota bacterium | reverse complement strand
GAACACGGTCTGTTCTCATATTCGCCAACAACCCTACTCGGCTATTTTCAGGGCTGAAGATATAAACCCGGAAGTTAATCTGACAGCCTACACCGAAAACCAAATACAGGTAGTGGCCCCGTCTCCCGAAAATTTAAACATTTCGCCCTCAAGTAATGCCTCGTTCCTAAGTTGGGCTCCCTATGGTTGTAATAATGCGGCCGGATTTATCATATACCGCCGACACGGAAGTTACAGTTTTACACCCTCGGAATGCGAAACCGGAATGCCCGACTATGCCGGTTATACCATGGTTGATACCCTTAAAGATATTGGTGCTGTATCATATATAGATACAGATCTGCCCCCCGGCTATGAATATTGTTACCGAATTACGGCTTATTACGACGACGGTTCAGAGAGTTATGTTTCTGAAGAAATTTGTGCAGAATTAGAAAGAGGTACACCGGCTTTTGTAAATGCTGATATATTAAATACCGACCCCTCAACCGGCTCAGTCTTTCTAAAATGGATACAGCCTACAGAATTTGATGATACAGAGTTCCCCGGACCGTATAAATATGAACTGGAAGCTTCGCCCGGACTCTACGGAGAAAATTATGCCAAAATTGCCGACATCCCCGGGATTGCTGACACCACCTACACCGAAACAAATACAGACACCAAAACAAGGGGTCGATCATATAAGCTGACACTGTTCAGCCAAGACGGCAGCAATTGGGCAAAAGTAGGCGCTCCGGCATATACTTCCACGGTATTTATCGAAGGTTTGCCCGATGACCGAAAAATGACCCTTCTGTCGAATGAAAATACGCCTTGGACAAACTACGATTACACCGTTTACCGGAAAGATGCCGATGAAGACTGTACGCCCAATGTTCTTTCTTATGACTCGGTGGGAACTTCAAACAACAACCGGTTTACCGATTATAATTTGAACAATGATTTGTATTATTGGTACAAAGTAAGAACTACCGGCGGTTATGACTTAAATTATTTACCGGATACTACGATAAATTTCTCGCAAGAAATATGTGTTTCTCCTCAAGATACTATTGCTCCCTGTGCAGTAGATCTTACGGTGGATTCGGATTGCGATTTAGAGCAAAATTATTTAAGTTGGGAAATTATTGACAGTTGTGCTTACGACACCGAAAGCTACAATATATATTACACCGGGGAATATGAAGGAGAGCTCGAACTAATCGCCACCGTAAACGGCAAAGAAAACACCACATACACCCATAAACCGGAAGGTGCTATGGGAGCCTGCTATGCGGTGGCAGCAATAGATTCTGCCGGAAATGTCTTAACTCCCGCTCAATTAAAGAGGACTTGTATTGATATTTGTCATAACTACGAGCTACCCAATGTTTTTACCCCGGATGGTGACGGTATAAATGATCTGTTCATTCCTTTCCCGTACAATTATGTCGAAAAAATTGATATAAAAATTTATACACGTTGGGGAAGTTTAGTTTTTGAATCCGAGAATCCGGATATCAACTGGGACGGGACAAATATGAATACCAATACAGCGGTTACCGACGGGGTTTACTACTACATTTGCGATGTATATGAAAAAAGACTCACCGGAATTGAAGTAAGAAATATAAACGGATTCATTCATATTTTTGCCAATAAATCTAAATCGAAAAAACCCTAAGTCCTGTTCTAAGCCCTAAGGGGCCATTTAATATTGCTTACGCACCAGTGCAATGTTAATATAATTAGCCATTTACAATTAAGTAAATATACAAATAATTTTTCATAAGTGCTTATAATTACGAACTGCAAATAATTCTCATATGAAATCATATATTTTAGCTGTACTATTTTTTCTGACATCGGCCATGTTTGCTTTTTCTCAAGAGCAACCACGCCAATTCAATACTGATTATGCAAAAGCCCTTGCTGAATTTGAGCAAAAAAATTACACGAATACCTTAAATATTCTGACCAATGCATTAAACAGCAATAACACCTACTCTCATTATTACTTATTAAGGGGAGACGCCTACTATCGGCTCGAAAAATATTCCAAAGCCAAAAACGATTATCTTGACTGCCGTCGAATATCGAAAGAATTGGCCGGTTACAGATTGGCTAAAACTTATGCACAATTGGGAGAGAATACCAAAGCCTTGGAGTATCTCAAAATATATCTCGACAAAAAAAACAAAGTGGCATTATCTGAAATAAAAACAGAGCAAGCGTTTAGTTCCGGGTCTAAATCCAAAGCATGGAAAACCCTGTTTAGAGAAAAGCACTACAAGACCTCTGAAATTACATTGGATCGTGTGCATTATCTTATCCGAATGGAAAAGTACACTGAAGCATACAACATCGTTACCAACAGATTGCAAAAGTACAAAAAAGACGACAGAGCCTATAGTTTACTCGGCGACATCTTTTTTATAAAAGGGCAATACAAACAAGCTGCTAAAAATTACTCTAAAGCAGTAAAATATGAACGTAAAAATATTCCATATTACAAAAAAAGAGCCTTGGCATACAGCAAACTCAGGAAATATAATAAGGCGGCCGATAACTTTCGGGAAATTATCAGTATTTCACCCAATGAAATAAAGTATTATTACCCATTGGCTCAAGCTGAGTATAATAACCAAAGCTATGACAAGGCATTAGCTGATATCGGAACGTATAAAGCATATTTTAATACTTCTGATGCGGACTATTTACAAGGATTAATTCTGCAAAAAACAGACAACAACCTCTCAGCATTGCATTTATTCAATCAATGCATAGAGCAAAATAATTCTGAATATTTATACTTCAAAGCCAGAGCTCAATCCCATCTCTCAGCCGAAATGTTCAAAGCAGCCGAAAATGATTTATCAATGGCTCTTGACCTCCGACCTTCGGGAGAGCTTTATTACCTGAGAGCGAAAGTAAGAAAGCTGATGCACAATTATACCGGAGCTTGTCAAGACATTAAAAAAGCAGAATATCACAAATACTACAAAGCCTCCGATTTGAGAGACTCAAACTGTAGATAAAACGCTTTGAACAGAAGTTTCAGTCCAGATTAAAAATTCTCGAAAACAATATTTTTTTTCTTATATTTTTATTTATTACTTTGCCGTTTTCAAACTCAATAACGATATGAACAAGGAAATTGATATTCAAGACTTAATCATCAATCTATTTTCATTTTTCAAAAAAAACTTTTGGATTTTGCTTCTCTTTGGAAGTCTTGGTTTGGCTGCCGGTTTTCTAAAATATTATTTCCAACCGCCGATTTTTGAATCGGAAATGACGGTAATATCCAAAACCGAAATGGATAGAAACCTACAAAGTTTAAGAAAAAACAGAAAACATTTTTATTCTTGTGAATTAGCAGTTAATAAAATAAATTTTTTAAAAAAAATACTTGAAAAAGGAAATAAAGAACAGCTGGCTCAAATTTTAAATATCGACTTTGAAACAGCCGAAAAGATTGAAACAATAGACTCTGAGTATTTGTACCCTATCGAAGGGACAGACTATTCAGAAGACAAAGAAGCCACAGACTACTTCAAAATAAAAGTTTCTGTTACAGACAAAGACATACTGCCCATTCTTCAAAAAGCATTTAAAACATTCATTGAAACGGATCCGTTTATAGCAAAAAAAATACAAACTCAAAAAACTCATATCCAAAATATCTTAGCCGAAATTGCTGTTGAAATAAAGGAACTTGATGACGCACAAAACATAATACTCAGTCAAATAAAATCCGGAAAACTTGTAAGCGTTTATATGGGAGAAAATTCCTTATATACTGAAAAAGCTGAACTTCTGGTTATGTCCGCAGACATTAAAAATACACTTGAAAAATTTACCGCATATACGGCATTAACCGACTTCATTAAATCAGAGCAAAATAAAAACGGACTGTTAAAAAACCTTATTATCTTTGGATTTGTATCCCTTGTTTTAGGTTTAATATTCATTTTCTTCCGAGATTATTTGAAGTTGGTTAAAAAACAATAAAAAACCTTACTGCTCTATTTCGACATTCTCGCATGCTGTTCAGCTCGGTATCAAGCAAGTTATGTCCGGAAAGCAACGAACGTTATACTGCTCTCAAAAAAAAACGACTCAATTCCGCTAATTTGTTTTTTTTGATTACCTTTATACTATAAAGGATAAGCGAAACAAAATGGACAAAACAGATATTCAATTTACCGGAGCTCTGCTGAGATTATACGAAGATTTTGAAGACAAAGGCATAAGCTTAATTTATTTAGGTCGATTTTCTCACAAAATTATTAAAATGTTTTCGGCCTTAACCGAAGAAGAGACCGAAAGACACGGAGAACCCGGCCGAATCAGAAGAAGACTCAATCATTCGGTCATTGAAATACTTCAGAACCTGACCAAACATTCCGCCTCTTTGTTCAATGAAATAAATATTTCAAAAGGAATGTTTATTTTAGGAAAAGATGCCAAAGCCTATTATGTCATTACGGCAAATAAAGTAAATAATGAAGATATTCCCATGCTGACCGATGCCATTGATACTGTAAATAATGCAGCCATAGAAAAGCTCAATAAAATGTACAAATACCAGCTCAGAGAAGGAAGGCTTTCCCATAAAGGAGGTGCCGGCCTCGGGCTTATAGATATTGCCCGAAAAACTAACAAACCCATACAATACCACTTTCTTCCCTTAGATGATAACAGGCAATATTTTGTACTCAAAGTAAGTATTGACTCTGCCGGAAATGATAGAATGGCTTAAACCTAAATTTGAACAATCCTTTCCTGCAATAGAGCGAATCCCCAACCAATTTCACAAATACCTCATGCAACACCATACCAATTTTAATCTCAAGGCCTACAATACATTCGCCTTAGACGTTAATACAAAAAATTTCTACGCTTTTGATTCTGAAAGTGAACTGATAAAATTTTTTAATCAAGCGAATATTATCCCAAATCCGGTTTTGATTCTTGGAGGCGGAAGCAATATTTTATTTACTAAAGATTTTAACGGCTCAATTATTAAAATGAATAACTCTGATGCTGTGGTTCTGTCGGAAACTCGAACGGATGTGGTAGTAAAAGCCGATGCCGGTATGGTTTGGGATGAATTTGTGAACTATTGTATCTCACGAAATTTTTACGGCACAGAGAATTTATCTTATATTCCCGGAACGGTAGGAGCTTCCCCGGTTCAAAACATCGGGGCCTACGGCACCGAAGCCAAAGATATTATAGAGCAGGTGCATGCTGTGCAAATAAACACCGGAACAAAAAAAATATTTTCAAACCAAGACTGTAAATTTGAATACCGAAACAGTATATTTAAAACAGAACTGAAAAATAAGTACATAATTACTGCCGTAGCCTTCAGACTCCAAAAAGACGGAAAACTAAATACAAATTATGGATCTATTGGAGAAGAGGCATCTAAATATAAAGAGTTAAACTTGAGCATATTTCGAGACATCATTGTAGATATAAGAAAAAACAAATTGCCCGACCCCGAGAAAATACCTAATGCCGGAAGCTTTTTCAAAAACCCGGTTATTTCTGAAAGTAAGCATCTTTCCTTATTAAAAAAATACCCGAAACTGGTATCCTACAAGGCAGGAGATAAAAAAATAAAGCTTGCTGCCGGACAATTGATTGATTTGTCGGGCTTTAAAGGATTTAAAACCGAAACCTGCGGAGTTCATAAAAACCAAGCACTTGTCCTGCTCAATCACAATAATGCCTCCGGAAAAGAAATTCTTTCGCTTTCTCAAAAAATACGGAACAGCGTACACAAAAATTTCGGAATAGAACTCAGCCCCGAAGTAAACATAATATAACAAATTCCATATACAATATATATATTCGCCTGTCAAACAGCCTGTTAAGAGTTGCCACATACCAACAGATGAGAGTATAAAACCCCAAAACCTTTTTTATTCTTTCTTGAGGAAAGGAGAAATATACTTCTTGTCTATTTGAGTCAAATTCAAATTCTTGTCTGTAAAATATAAGCCTTGAATAAGATACACATCTTCAGAAATATCTTCCTTATGATAGTTGATGTGAATATTGTATAAGCCGGACTTTTCGGGTATGTAATAAAAATAACGCACCCCCTTGGTTGTTTCATAGCCCGGATTAAATGAAACAGGTACACTGTCATTTTCAGCAACAAGCTCCATAGCTACGGCTTCTCTTGTTTCTTTGTTGCCCCAAAGACTAAACGCATAGCGCATATTTTTTTTCAAAGAAACACTTTTTACAACTTCTGTTTTCTCGGGACTAAGCTTTACTTGAACAGACGACAAATAAACATGCCCGGGCTTCAGTAATAATGCAGAATATACATTTTTTATCTGTGAAAACCCTATTTCGCTGAACAACAGTACAATCAGCAAAAGTAAACTTTGATACAACTTCCTTTTCATACGATGATATTAATATACAGTTTATGGAAATCAAATATACGAAAAGTATAATTAATAAACAGAGGCATTCTTTAAATGACCTCAAAAACACGAATTATATTGCCCCCAAATGGGGTTTTGCTATAGTATACACTTGAGGAGAGTAAAAAAATACCGGACATGAATATAAAAAAATAAAATGTCTTATTTTTACATAAAAAACAATGCCAAATATCCATGACTACACCAAGACTGATTTCTCGGCACTAATTGACCTCTGGGAAAAAGGCGACATGAATAATCGTGAAAGAAATGATGATCATCGACAAATTATGAGAACAATTACTGTCGGCGGACGCCTTATTTTGTTAAAACAGGAAAACCAAATCATAGGCTCTGCATGGCTTACCACTGACAGTCGCCGAATGGCATTACACCATTTTACCATACACCCGAAATTTCGAGGAATGGGCTACAGCCACCTGCTAATGAATGAATCAATGCACTTTGCCGCTGAAAAAGGCCTGCAAATTAAACTCGAAGTTCACCAATCGAATAAAGCAGCCATAAATCTTTATGAAAAATACGGATTTTACAATTTTCAAGACTACCGAATAATGATAAATCGAAATCCGGCTGCTGCCGTTAAAAAACAAATACGAAATAAATTATGACAGTTATTTTGTTTCCGTTCAGACACTAAATAATCTTCAGAAGTTCAGCTTTTACAAAAAGGGAACTATCAATAATCATATTCAAAATTAATAAGCAATTTTACAAGATTGTTCGTAAATTTGCTGAGACTCAAATTTATAAACATAAACCAAACAGCATGTCAAAAAAGTATAAGCATTTTATTTTATCCGCAATTTTACTGATTGCAACCGGAAGTCTTTTTGCCCAAAATATTTCGCTCACTTTCCCCAACGGAAATGAACACTGGATAAACAACACCCAAGCTCCTCACAATATTATTTGGACAAGTACCGGCGTAGATGATGTAACCATTGAATATTCTGATGATAACGGAAGTACGTGGAATACCATTGCAACCAATATTCCAAATCAAAACTTCTACACATGGGATGTTCCTATTATTAATACAAATGAAGCACTGATAAAAATTTCAGACAGCAATACTCCGGCAATAACCGACCAATCCGATGTTGCATTTAATATTTCGGATCAACAGATATACTTTGCAGAATGGAATACATCCATGGGGAATTTCAGAGCTCTTTTGCACGGCGATAAAACACCGATTACCGTACAAAACTTCATTAACTTGGCTGAAAGAAACTTTTACGACAATCTTATTTTTCATCGGGTAATTGAAGGATTCATGATTCAAGACGGCTGCCCGACAGGTAACGGTAGCGGAGGGCCGGGCTATGAGTTCGACAATGAAATTCATTCGGATTTAACTCACAGTTTTCCGGGCGTTCTCGCTATGGCCAATGCCGGTCCGGATACCAACGGCTCACAATACTACATCACGGTTGACGAAACAAGCTGGCTCGACGGAGATTACAGTATATTCGGGAGAATAATTGACGGTATGGAAAATGTATTTACAATTAGCGAGGTGCCGACAGACGGCAGCGACAAACCCCTAACCGATATTGATATTTACAGTGTTGACATTGTACCCTATGCTCCGGTTTTAAATTTATTGTCCCCCTCGGGAGGCGAAAATATTCTGTCGGGAGAACCGCTGAGCATTGAATGGAACAGTGAATTTACGGCCGACGTAAAAATAGAATACAGTATTGACGGCGGTGCAACAAAACAGACAATTACCGACAGTATTCCGTCGTCCGCAGGAATTTATACTTGGGAAACCCCGGCTGTTGATTCAGAAAATTGTTATGTATATATTACCGACATCAACGACCCGGAAAATACTGTTGAAAACCCTACGGCATTTCAAATTCGTGCCAAACCGGCCATTATCAATCGTATTGAATTTTTTGAAAATGTTGAAGCCGAAGAAACTAATCCCGAAAATCTTATTGGTCCCGGTAAAATAGTTCGTTTTAAAGCAAGAGTGTATAACAATTATTCCGAAACGCTTTCTGCTCTTTCTGCTGAGTTGTCCTGCGACAATCCTGACATTATGATTAATCAGAGTACCACAACGTTCTCATCAATTAATACAACAGAACAAATATGGGCAAATTCATATTTTGAATTTACACTTCCTGAAAATATTTCCGAAATTGAAGAAATAATATTTCATATTGCAATTGAAGACGACAATATTGATGATATTCCATGGATTACAGAATTCTATTTGCCTGTTTTATCAAAATTCAATTTCTATACTATTGACGATAACGATTCAGGAAACAGTTCCGGAAACGGAAACGGAATTTTTGAATCCGGAGAAACAATTGAACTTACCACGCCTATATCCAACAATAGTGCAGACACAGTATACCAAGTATTCGGAAGGCTAAGTTCAGAGCATAATTTTATCAATGTGTGGAATGAGATTGAAGGAGAAAATGGCATAGTATACAACACAACAACTTTCAACAATTACGATCCTATTATGCCCAACAGTTTCATGATACAACCAAATTCTACATTTGTTTTTGATTATAATGCCGAAAACACATATGAATTTACCATGAATCTGAAAATATATGCCTATATGTACCAAGAAGAAGGTACTGCATGGGACAACGGAGGAACAGCAATTTCTTATCTTATTACTTATGTGGAGAATGAGAGCTATCCTACAGAAATTCAAAATACCGGCAACAGACAAGCACAACTAAATATTTATCCGACTCCCGCTGCCGACCAACTAAAGATTTCTTGCAAAAACTTCCCGCAAGGAAAAATTGACTTTAAATTATTTGATTTGAACGGCAGGTGTATTAAATATTTCCAAACAAATGAAAACAATTCAACAGTACTTGACCTCACAAATATACCGCAAGGAATATACATATTGCAAGTCAATCACTCACAAGTTACAATCTCAGAAAAAATTGTAATCGAGAGGTAAGGCTATGGTGCTTGTAAAGAAATAACCTCGTACAAATTGTAAACTTTATTTCTTTACAAGCACTTAGTTTAAAATAGCGTTGTTTTTTGTCATTTTTAATTTATGTATTTTATTATCCGTCCGACCGTTTAAAGCGATCGGACGGTTTGTGCTCACGGTCTGTCCGGTAAAATTAGTACGTTAGTACCCAACCTATGTTTTGTGAAATGTTACATCCGAATATTTTTACTGCTTATCGGAAAATTTTTGTAATTAAATGAATATTCTAAAGTTCAGGGAGACTGAATATTTCAACTAAGAATCTACTAAAAGTAGTCCAAAGAAACGGTGGCAATATGAAAATATTGGCCATTTTGAAACACCAATCTTTCAGTTTACTACGCTGTTTATTTAATGTTAAAATATTCATATTCAGTACTTCTTGCCCAATTTTTTATATTGCGTGTTAGCCAAAGTACTTATTCTTTCAATGTTAATAATTCTAATAATTTCACATTTATATAATAATTTCCTGTTCCAAGTTTTTTCTTTTTCAAAAGTCCGTCATTGGACAACAGGGTCAAGTATTTTGAGGCGGTAATTCTTGATACACCTAAATCATTTTCAATAAATCCAATTTTTGTGTATGGATGTTTGAATAAATTATTCAATAAGTCCTGACTGTAAAATTTGTAATTATCACGTAATAAGTTTTTGTATTCAAAAATCAATTCTTTAATCTTACTGATTAGTACAATTGTTTCTTTTGCGATTTGTTCGATACCATTTAACAAATATAAAATCCAATTCTCCCATTTGTCTGTTTCTCTGACTTCTTGTAGTTTTTTGTAATATTCACCTTTGTTTTCAATGATATATCTACTTAAATATAAAATAGGTAAATCCAATAATCCATTCATTACCAAATATAGCACATTAATTATTCGTCCTGTTCTTCCATTTCCATCATAAAACGGATGAATACTTTCAAATTGATAATGAATAATTGCCATCTTGACAAGTGGGTCAAAATCAGATATTCTCTCATCATTGACAAACCGTTCAAGATTTGTCATTAATTCTTGAATTGTTTGATAATCTTGTGGTGGTGTATAAACAATTTTTCCGGTTGATGCATTTTTTAGAGCAGTTCCCGGAACTTTTCTAAATCCTGCATTATTTTTTTCAAGTACAGATTGAATTTCAATTATATCATTATTTGTAAGAACTTTATTCTTAGAGATTAGTTTAAATCCTGTTTTTAGAGCCGTAATATAATTTTGAACTTCTTTGGCATTTAACGATTTAAATCCTTCGAGGTTTAATTCTGCTTTATAAATGTCATCGTGAGTTGTAATGATATTTTCAATTGCTGAACTATCTTTTGCTTCTTGAAGTCCCAATGTATTAATTAAGATGTTTTCGTTTGTAATACTTGAAACAACCTCTTTTAACTCTGCCAATGCTCTGTGAGCAAAAGTTAATTTTTTTAATATTTTTCGACTTTCAATGTCTTTATCGAAAGGTAATTTCTTTAATTTTTCAGCATCCATTATGTAAAGTTATTTCTATTTTCTTGACAAAGATACACCATTATGATAAGAAAATCTATTTTTCTTTGCATACTATTTGTGGTCTGCTAAATTTTTTCTATTTCTTTATCATTTGATTTTCAGTTCGGCAGTATTTTGACTAACGTAAACTTGCTTGTGGCGGGCATTTTTTTGTTTTTTGTGTAGCCGTAGGCGAAACAAAAAGCAAAAAAGTGGCTGACAGCAAGCAAAATGTTGTGGGCATTATATTTTTTTTCAGTTCTATCAGTAGTATCAGTTTTATTCAGCTAAATCTCAGTTAAAAGTAGTAAAAAATATTGGCTTTAAAGTATAAAAACATAAAATTTAATTTTCTGACGAAATGACGTAATTTTTAATTTAAAACAGTCTG
>JAYEIA010000125.1:0-11342 GCA_034659855.1 Bacteroidota bacterium | reverse complement strand
TGCTAAATAAGGGGTAAATATATAGGCTACAAAGAGTGAAGCGATAAGTGCTACTGGAACATTAGCGGGAATAGGCTTCATAAACTGACCCATCATCTCATACTCGCCGTATAACTGAGCTTTATAAATATTTGCACTCCCGCCTTTTCGACGAGTAAAGTAAGCAATATTTTCATTCCCTGCCGGAAAATAAAAAATATCATCATCTACGGTATTTATCGGAAAACCGATATTTTCAGGTTCACTCCATGTTCCGTCCTCTTTTTGTTCACTTTTATAAACATCAAAGCCCCCCATTCCGGCATA
The DNA here is from genome assembly GCA_034659855.1 of Bacteroidota bacterium. Classification (GTDB taxonomy): domain Bacteria; phylum Bacteroidota; class Bacteroidia; order Bacteroidales; family JAADGE01; genus JAYEIA01. The sequence continues at coordinate 11,036 of JAYEIA010000125.1, read as the reverse complement.
GCCCTTGGAACTAAAGTAAATAGTTTTTCCATTGTTGAATATAAAGGGTGCTCCTTCATCAAATTCGGTATTAAACGGTGCATTTTCAGGTTTACCCCAACTGCCGTCATCTTCTTTTCCGGAAATCCAGATATCTGAACCTCCTTCACCTCTTCTGCGGTCAGATGTAAAATATAAAGTATTCTCATCAGGAGAAAGTGCAGCATGTTGTTCTCGGCTATACTTTTTATTAACATTTTTCCCTAATTTAACCGGTTTGCTCCATACAGTATCTGTTCTGTAACTCACATATAAATCTCCCGGATTTTTCTTGCCGGCTTTAAATATAAATAAGGTATTACCACTCAAAGACACCCCGGCTGTTGCTTCATGAGCTGCCGTATTTATCGGAGGTCCTATATTATACGGTTTTGACCAAAGTCCAAGGTTTCTGTTCCATACATAAATATCTTCATAGAATTTCCCCTCGGGGCTTAATTCGCCCCCGGTACTGCCTTTCCTCTTTGAAGTAAAGAAAATTCTTTGTCCCGAGGAATCAGGGATAGGGGTATGATCATCATACTTTGAGTTAATAATGGCCAATTGAGTAACTACAATCTGCTTAAATTCCATAAACAACTTTTTGGCATCATTGGCCTGCTTAATTTTTAAGCGGATAGTCTTTTCTTCTTTGCGTTTAAACTCTTTTTTAAGCAACCTGCTGTATATTGTCAATTCCTGATCAAACATATATATGTTGTGATAACACTCTGCCAACAGCATGGAGACATTGTATTCCGCACGACTTGCTTTCGGATTTTTTCTGACAGGAGCCAATATTTTATTCAGCTTGTCAATAGCAGAATTTTCATTCTTCAATTTTAAATCACAAACAGCAGAGTAATACAAATACTCAAGCTCTTGAGGCGATTCATTATACAATTTATCATATTCTTCTTGTGCAGCAGGATAATTTTTATTTAATAAAAAATCCATCGCTTGATTGGCATCTTGAGCATTTGAAAAAAGAACATACGATACAAACAAAATAAGGAATATAGGTTTTCTCATACAACGGTTAATTTCAATTAGATATAACAGTTTACAAATATAGATCATTTTATTTTTTCTCAAAATAGACTTTGATTATCGGTTGCATGATAAAAATCATGCTAAAAGCTTATTTTATTACAAAATATTATGCAACTTTGTACTGAAAAAAAATAATATAAAAATTGAATATTATGAAACATAATTTTTTTGCCGGCCCCTCAATATTACCACAAGAAACTATTGATGCCACTATCAATGCCTTAAAGAATTTTGCGGAAACAGAGGTTTCTTTAGCTTCTATTTCACACAGGACTAAAGAGTTTGAAGCAGTGATGAATGAAGCGGTGGCTTTATTTAAAGAGTTACTGAATATTCCGGAAGGATACTCTGTATTATTCCTTCAAGGCGGTGCCAGCTTTCAATTTACAATGGTTCCGTACAACCTTATGAAATCAAAAGCCATTTATGTAAACTCCGGCAGATGGAGTGACAAAGCAATTGACGAAGCGAAGCTTTTTGGTGACGTAGTGGAGATTAAAGGTGACGACTGGTTTTCTATCCCCAAAGATTTTGATGTTCCGCAAGATGCAGATTATATTCATATCACATCAAATAATACGGTGATGGGAACACAGTATCATGAAGATAAAGATTACGGCATACCGTTAGTCGCTGATATGTCTTCGGATATCTTCAGCCGCCCGGTGGATATTTCTAAATATGCGTTGATATACGGCGGTGCTCAAAAGAACTTAGCACCTTCAGGAGTTACTTTTGTAATTGTAAAAGATGATATTTTGGGAAAGGTTGAGAGGCAAATTCCGACCATGTTGGATTATCGTACCCACATCAAGAAAAATTCAATGTTCAATACTCCTCCCGTAATCTCTGTATTCACAGCTATGCATACCTTGCGATGGATAAAAGCAAACGGCGGAGTGAAAGGCATGCAAAAACGAAATAAGGAAAAATCAGATTTATTATATAACGAGGTCGACCGAAACAAAATGTTCAAAGGAACGGTTGCTCGAGAAGATCGTTCGGTTATGAACCCTTGTTTTGTAATGACAGATAACTATAAAAACCTTGAACCAAAATTTACAGAGTATTGCCAATCATTAGGAATGCTTGGTTTTAAAGGACATCGCTCTGTAGGCGGCTATAGAACTTCCATGTACAATGCGTTACCAATCGAAAGTGTACAAGCCATGGTTGATGCAATGAAAACCTTTGAAAAGGAAAATGCTTAAATGTGTAAAAAGAGTTAATTAAAACTTTATTTTTAAAATTGATATATTATGAAAATTCAAATAGCCACTGCAAAACCTTTCCATCCGGATGCAGTTAAAAAAATTGAACGAATGACTTTGGATTCAGATATGGAATTCGGACTACTTGAAAAATACTCTGAACAATCTGAATTGGAAGAGGCAGTAAAAACAGCTGATGCACTAATTGTGCGAAGTGATAAAATCACAAGCGACGTTTTGAGCCATGCCAAAAATCTTAAGGTTATTGTAAGAGCCGGTGCCGGATACGACAATGTAGATTTGAAGGCTGCCAAAGAAAAAGGGATAATAGTCATGAACACGCCCGGGCAAAACTCAAATGCTGTTGCCGAGTTGGCACTTGGATTGATGTTTTTCTTGGCCAGAGGAAAATTTTCCGGAAAAGCCGGAACTGAACTCAAAGGCAAGTCACTGGGAATTCACGCCTACGGAAATGTGGGCAAACATGTTGCTCGTATTGCACAGGGCTTTGGAATGCAAGTCTCAGCTTTTGACGCGTTTGTTCCTTTTGAAGAGATTGAAAAAGACGGCATAAAACCCATGGAATCTGTTCAAGAATTGTATGCTACCAGTCAGTATATTTCTTTGCATATTCCTTCTAATGAGCAAACCAAGGAATCCATTAATTACGAATTACTCTCAGAACTTCCCGACAATGCAGTTTTAGTAAATACTGCCAGAAAGGAAGTAATCAACGAAAGTGAACTTTTAAAATTTATGGACGAGCGAAAAGATTTTAGTTTTATTTCAGATATTGCGCCAAATTGCAAAGATGAAATTGAAAAGAAATATCCTGATCGCTCATTTTTTACCCCCAAAAAAATGGGAGCACAAACTGCCGAAGCAAATATTAATGCCGGTGTTGCTGCCGCAAGTCAAATCATTAATTTCTTTGAAAATAATGATACGACTTTTCAGGTGAACTAATATCGTTGCAATTTAATAATGAAAGATATATTGTTAAAACTATTGGAGGTTGAGCGTAGTCGAAACCGTTGCTGTTAAAAACAAACCCGATTTCGAGGCTTGTTTTGCAAGCAACATGCTCAATCTACAAAAGATTATTTTTTCATAATTAATTTGTGTTAATACTAATTTAATTTTTGAAATTTATTAACTCTGCCCGCTGCAACGTCGTTGCAGGCAGTCATTTTCTTAGGGTAAAATGCTTCGAACAAAATTAATTTTAACAATAAAACTCAGCGTATAATCAAAGTCGTAATTTAGGACATCAAAATAGGCATCGGCTATTATTCCTCCGGAAACATTTTTTCCAAAATCAAATGTTCGAAATACGTGAGGTATAATCAATTGCCTTTCATCCTCAAAATAACCCGGAGTTTGTAGGGAAATATTTCTGAAAATCGGATTTTCATGGGTGCTGAGACGGTGTGTCCCGTACCAATACTTCAAACCGGCATTCCAACGGCCTCGTTCGTATTTTAGCCCGACCAAAGAACCAAATCCATGGTCATACATCATGCGCTTAGTGGGCGACATATCTGCTGACGGCAGGTAATAAGCAAAAGCAGTATATCTTCCGGTCTGTTTTTTACCTAATATAAAATCTGCACCCAATGCAGCATTCACAATTGTGGATACATTCGAATTTGAATTGTCTATTTGTCCTCCAATATGGGCTGCCAACAATTGTCCCCGCAAAACAACTTGCAAACGCTTTATGTCAAAATTAAGACAGTTTCCGGAAGAAAAGGCTATCTTCTCAGGGTATTCACTTCCGCTAAAAATATACTGCTCCCAATCTAAGCGTGTATCAGTTTCGAAGATTTTTCCGGAATGTTTAAATTGAACCCCTTCTTCAATATTATCGGTCAAAAATAATTCGTTGTGCCGAATAGGTTCCAATAATTTTTGTTCGGGGCGATTTGTAATTGTACCCAGTTTTATAAACGATACTGAACCGAGGTTTATGACAACACTGAACATTGGTCGAACAGTCGTATAAAGCGGTTCGCCAAAATATTTCTGAATATGAAAACCTCCCGTTACGGCAACTTTTTTATTGACGTAATATTGTATGGTAGGCTGAGCAAAATATCCCAACAGGGTATAGCCTTCAGAAAAATCATTAAAGCCTTCATAATTTTTTATGTAATTTACATTATTGAACCTAAAACTCAAGCCGGAACTGTCGGCCGTTGCCGGATTCTCAAAAAAATCAGAATAAACATTTTGACTGCGGAGCATTACAGGCAAAAGCATTATAGTGGCAATGAGGAATATACAGTGTCTTTGAAAATTGTTATACAGCACGATCAAAAGTTCAAAAGTTTTTCTAAATTTGTGTTAATTTAATAATTCATCCAAAACTAAAATATTTATGTCAATATTAAAACCATTTAAAGGATTTAGACCAAATCCGGAATATGCCGACAAGGTAATTTCTAAACCTTACGATGTTCTTAACTCACAGGAAGCACGCGAAGAAGCCAAAGGTAATCCCTATACGTTTTTTCATGTAAACAAGCCGGAAATTGACCTGCCCCTTGATGTTGATATACATTCTGATGCTGTTTACAATAAGGCAAAGGAAAATTTTGAAAAATTTATAAAAGACGGGGTTTTTATACAAGAAGATAAAAAATCGTTTTATGTCTATGCTCAAACCATGAACGGAGCTATACAATACGGACTGGTTGGCGGCTCCGGAGTTCAGGACTATACAGACGGTATCATAAAAAAACATGAGCTCACCCGCCCCGACAAAGAAAAAGACCGCATGAATCACGTGAGAGTTACAAACATTAACGCCGGTCCGGTTTTTTTTACTTATCGCGATAACGAAAAAATTGATAAGATTGTTGAAGAAAATACTAAAAATGATCCGATTTATGATATTACTCCGGATGACGGGGTAAGACATCAACTGTGGGTCATTGATGATGAAAATACTGTACAGGAAATTGAAACCATTTTTGATAAAGAAATACCATACATCTATGTTGCCGACGGTCATCACAGAACAGCAGCCGCAGCATTGGTAGGAGCAGAACGAAAGAAAAATAATCCAAAGCATACCGGAGATGAAGAGTATAATTATTTCCTCTCTGTTAATTTCCCCGCTTCACAGCTTAAGATTATTGATTACAACCGGGTGGTAAAAGATCTTAACGGAAATACAACCAAAGAATTCATAGCCAAAATTGAGGAAAACTTCCAACTTGAAAAAATCGGCAATAGAGAATATAAGCCTGAAAATTTACATTCGTTTGGCATGTATATAGACGGAAACTGGTACAAGCTTGAAGCGAAAGAAGGAATATACAAAGAAAACGACCCTATTGGCGTACTTGATGTAACCATTCTTACTGACAAAATTTTGGATCCGGTCTTAAACATCAAAGATTTGCGTCGTTCCGACAGAATTGAATTTGTGGGCGGTATTCGAGGATTAGGAGAACTTCAAAAACGAGTGGACAACGGAGAAATGAAAGCGGCCTTTGCACTCTTTCCGGTTTCCATGAAACAGCTCATGGATATTGCCGACAACGATATGATTATGCCACCGAAAGTAACATGGTTTGAACCAAAATTAAGGAGTGGAATGATTGTGCATAGTCTTGAAAATTAGAATATAAAACAAAATGCACCATGTTTCATAAATGCAAATTTTTGCGTTATTTTAAAAGTTTTAAAATCCTCATTTACAATAGGTAAACTCCGGTTTTGAAATTTCAAAATACCTTAAATCTAAATTGAGCAATTATGAATAAAGAGATAAACTTTACACTTATGAAACATGCCCAAAATACATGCTTTTCTTAAAATAAAACTCAAAACAATGAAAAAATCAATAGTTAAATTAGTAACACTATTAACGGTAATTACTCTTGTCATTACCTCTTGCTCAGATGAAGTTAAGCGTAACACCTCTGAGAATAGCAATAACGATACGATAACAGCTATGGAAGAAAAGGTAAATGCATTTGCAGAATTTAAATTGACTTCGGATGTCAGTCACTTAACTGACAATCAGAAAGAAATGTTGCCTCTGTTATTCAAAGCGGCAAAATTAATGGATGAAATCTTTTGGATGCAAGCCTACGGAGATAAAACTGCACTTATGAAATCTCTTGAAACAGATGCTGAGAAAGCTTTTGCCGAAATCAATTACGGCCCGTGGGAACGCCTCAACGGAAATAAAGCATTTGTTGACGGAGTAGGAGAAAAGCCAAAAGGTGCTCAGTTTTATCCGACAGATATGACCGAAGAAGAATTTGATGCATTGGAGTCGGTCAATAAAACCTCTTTGTACACCCTTATTAAAAGAGATGATGACGGCAATCTATATACCGAATGGTACCATGAAGCTTATAAAGAGCGAACTGAAGAAACTGCCGACTTATTGAAACAAGCCGGTGAATTAGCCGAAAGCGAAGGATTCAAAAAATATTTGAACTTGAGAGCCGAAGCCTTACTTTCCGACGATTATTTGGCCTCAGACATGGCATGGATGGAAATGACAGACAATGACATAGACTTTGTTGTCGGCCCCATTGAAAACTACGAAGATGCACTTTACGGATACAAAGCAGCCCATGAATCATACGTTTTAATCAAAGACAAAAAGTGGAGTAAAACGCTTCAACGTTTTGCGGAAGTATTGCCTGAAATGCAAAAACAATTGCCTGTTCCTGCAAAATACAAACAGGAAGTTCCCGGAAGAGACTCAGAATTGGCTGCTTATGACGTGGTATTTTATGCCGGCGATTGCAATGCAGGAAGCAAAACAATAGCCATTAATCTTCCGAATGACGAACGTGTTCACTTGGAAAAAGGCAGCAGACGTTTGCAACTTAAAAATGCCATGAAAGCCAAATTTGAAAAAATATTGGTTCCTATCAGTGAAGTGTTAATTGATGAAAGCCAAAGGAAGCACATTACTTTTGATGCATTTTTTGAAAACACAATGTTTCACGAAACCGCCCACGGTTTGGGTATTAAAGAAACCGTAAACGGAAATGGTTCGGTGAGAAATGCATTGAAAGATGTTTCTACAACTTTGGAAGAGGGTAAGGCTGATATCCTGGGCTTGTTTTTTGTAACTAAACTTTATGAGCAAGGAGAATTCCCGGAGAAAGACCTCAGGGATAATTATGTAACCTTTATGGCAAGTATTTTTCGTTCGGTTCGATTCGGGGTTTCGAGTTCACACGGAAAAGCCAACATGTTGCGCTTCTACTATTTTAAAGAGCATGGTGCATTTGTAAAAAATCCGGAAAACGGAACATACAGAATCAACATGGAAAAAATGAAAGAAGCCATGACCTCTCTTTCTGAGAAAATATTGATACTCCAAGGAGACGGAAACTATACTGATGCATTGAAGTGGGTCAATGAGAAAGGGAAAATAGACGGCGAACTTGAAAAAGATCTGAATCGTGTAAATGATGCCGGCATTCCTGTTGACATTATTTTTGACCAAGGTTTGGACAATTTGGAATTGTAAGTGTAGTTTTATACCATACTTTTTCACTATAAAACATGAGCCCGGTCTAAAAAGTATGTTTTATTTTAGCAAAATACGCTATATGCTTAATTATCAGGGTTTTATAAATTATTTTGCATTTAACTTAAAACTTTTATTTTAGCACTTTAACTTTATAAACTTTCAACTTTATAACTTTTTAAACTGAACTCATACATGAAATCAGAATTGTTTGCCGTCAATTCTGATTTCTTTTTGTAGAGTAGGGGAGTTTTCTATTTTTGCAGAACTTTGCCGGAGTTTATCTTTATGATTTATTAGAATATCGTTCGCCCCGGCTACTAAAAAACAGACACAAGTACTTATTCCGAAAATATGTATTGGTTAATTCTCAGCATCATCTCATCTTTTTTAATTGTTGTTACCTTCAAAGTGATTAAACACAACAATATAAAACTTTTCCCGGTCATTGTATTGAATTATTTTTCGGCCTCGGGACTTGGATTTGCCCTCAACGACCTCCAATTCAGTGCCCAAATGCTCACTGAAGGAAGTTGGCTGATTCCGTCATTTATTATCGGGATTTTGCTGATAATTATGTTTTGGGTTATCGGATTTTCAACCCAAAAGGCGGGCATAGCAGTTACTACGGTATCCAACAAAATGTCGGTAATTATTCCGATACTTTTTTCTATAATCTACTATAATGAGTCGCTGTCGGAATTAAAAATTGCGGGAATTACTGCCGCCGTCATTGCCGTGTTTCTGTCGGTATTTAAAAAGAAAACACAAGACTTTAGCCCCGAGCAAATCTATTTGCCGGTTATCTTGTTTATGGGAATTGGATGCATTGATGTACTAATAAAATATTCACAACATGACTTATTACAAGCCCAAGAAATACCGCTGTTTACAGCATTTTCTTTCGGAATAGCCGGCGTGGTCGGAGTTATTACGGCATTTTTTAATCGAAACCAAATAGAAGACTTTATTATCCCGAGAACCCTGTCAACCGGACTATTGCTTGGTGTTGTAAATTTTGGATCCATATATTTTCTGATACTTGCCTTGGAATACAGCGGCGTGGACAGCTCCATTGTATATGCCGTGAATAATATGGGGATTATTGCTCTGTCTGTGATTGCTGCTCCCGTATTTTTTAAAGAAACCGTTACTGCAATAAATTGGATAGGAATTCTCTTGGCTTTTCTATCTATTCTTATTTTGATGCAAGTTTAAGCTCCTTAATTTCAAATAAACCGGTCATATATGTCCTTAGAATTCAACGAACTCAAAGATTTTCTTGAAACAAAAGTTCAACAATACAATCGGCCGTCATTTGTCGACAGCGACCCTATTCAAATCCCTCACAGCTTCACAAAAAAAGAAGATATAGAAATCTCGGCTTTCTTAACTGCCGCTATTGCTTGGGGAAAACGCTCCATAATAATTCAAAATGCCCGAAGGATGACGGAAGCCATGGGCAACTCTCCTTATGACTTTGTTATGAATTATTCCGGCAGCGACAAACAAAGATTTCAGCATATCAAGCACAGAACATTCAATCCTCAAGATTTAGATTTTTTCATACGAGCATTCAAAAATATATATTCAAATCACGGAGGGCTTGAAACTTTATTTTCAGAAGGTTTTAAAAAAGAGCAGTCAGTTTATGGAGCAATTAGCCGGTTCAGATCGGTATTTATGCAGTCGGATCACGAAAATCGCTCGGAAAAGCATGTGGCAAACCCCATAAAAAAATCAGCGGCAAAACGAATAAACATGTTTCTGATGTGGATGTGTCGCCACGATACAAAGGGAGTTCATTTTGGCTTATGGAATTGTATTCCGCCTTCTGAACTCATTATCCCGCTTGATGTCCACACAGGAAATACCAGCCGAACATTGGGACTGTTACATCGAAAAGCAAACGACAGAAAATCAGCAGAACTATTAACCACAACGCTTAAGCAGTTTGATGCCAAAGACCCGGTTAAATATGACTTTGCACTTTTTGGAACCGGGGTTTTTGAACAATTCGGAAAAATCAAATAAAAATTTATCGGTTGGTTTGTAAAAAAATCAATACAAAGACACAGCCTTAACTTAATACAGTCAATTATTTTTGCTTATCGACTGATTATTATTAATTTTATGTTCAGAAAAATTATATATTTGCATATAGCATATAAAGATTGACAAAGAATTAATTACATCCAATAATATGTCTTGTAGAGTAATATCAGTCAGCAATCACAAAGGTGGTGTCGGAAAAACAACGTCAACAGTAAATCTGGGGGCAGCCTTAGCAACACTGGGCAGAAAAGTTCTATTGATTGATGCCGACCCTCAGGCCAATTTGACCGTAAGTTTCGGAATCGAAGAAAATGACGAATCGTTTGATATTCCAACAATTTACGATGCTATCAGAGGCCACTCGGAACTAAAACCGCATGTGCTAAATAAGAATTTGCATATTGTCCCCTCGACCATTGACTTATCGGGAGCCGACATGGAACTAAGTGCCGAGCCCGGAAGAGAATATATTCTCAGAGAACTGATTGAACCTTTGAGAGATAAATATGATTATATTTTTATTGATTGCCCGCCGTCATTGGGTCTCCTAACAATAAATTCTTTTACGGCAGCAACTGAAATATTTATCCCCATTCAGCCCCACTACTTGGCTGTCAGAGGATTATCAAAAATACTTGAAGTAATCAATAAAATAAAATCAAGGCTCAACCGAGAACTTGAAATTACCGGTGTATTTGTAACCTTATACGACCGAAGAAAAATTCTGCATAAAGAGATTTACGACACGATTGAAACCTATTTTGACGACCGTGTATTCAGAACAAAAATAAAGGAAAATATTGCTTTAGCGGAAGCACCGAGTAACGGAATGGACATTTTCTCATACGATAAAAATAGCAACGGTGCACACGACTACAGGTTACTGGCAAAGGAAGTTGACAATATGAAATTTAAAGATTAGGGTCTCAATCTTATAAGGTACTTCGACTCCAACTATATATCAAAGAATCAATAAAATATAAATCTGACAGGCGACTCAACTATGGCGAAGAAAAGTTTTAAAGGCGGATTGGACAGCTTACTGTCAAATGCTGATTTACCCCAAAAGAAACCCGGAAATAAGAAAAACAACCCGACGGAGGAAACCTCAAAATTGTCCGAAAAAGACAAGCATTGGTTACAACTAAAAAATGAGAAACTTCTTAAAGAGCTGCATCTTTGGAGAACCG
>JAYEIA010000124.1:0-11374 GCA_034659855.1 Bacteroidota bacterium | reverse complement strand
GTTACCGGCTTCGAGGCTTGTTTTGCAAACAACATGCTCAGCCTCCGAAGAGGACGCCGGATGCACTTCCGGAACAAAATTGTATCAATTAGTAGAAAACTACTTAATTATTATTTAACTCTTCAGCAGCTTTACGGCTGAATACCGTTTTGCTTTTCGCTACTTTGCCGAACATCTTATTAGCATCTTCCTGCTTGCCCTTTGCTTTATATATTAAAGCTTTATACCACAGCGCATCATATTTATGAAGCGAATCGGCTCTGATAATTTTATTCAATGCTTGCAGTGCTTTTCCATAGGATTTGTCATTGAAAAGTTCAACGGCTTGCTCATAATCTTTGTCCGGTACGGAATCAGCCGTCTCGTCTGCCAAAGAGATATCGGCAGATGGTGATTCGGCGGAAATATTGGATTTTTTCTCTTTGCTATTGACTTCTGAGCGGGTGTTGCCTGAAAATATACTTTTTTCATTTCGGGCGGTTTTATTTGTTTTTGCCTTTTCGGTTAGATTTTCAGAATTACCGGTATCGTCACGTTTTACTGCTCTGCCCGAAAAAACAGGAACCGAGGCTTCCTCCGACTCATCTGCTTGTTTATCCTCATTGGCCGCCGAACTCAAAGCCGGACTTTCTTCTTCGGATAGTTCTTCTTCAGCCAAATTTCCCGATAAATGTTCAGGTTCTTTTGCACTGGTTTCAACGGTTTCTTTTTCTTTGAGTAATTCAATATTATCAATCGGTTCGGTATCTCCGGTAGGCAACGCCTTTTCCGAAATAATTTCTTTTTTGACTATCGGGCTTGTTTCTTCTTGAATTTCAGCGGAAGAATTGTATAAGGTTTCCGAATTGGGGGAACTTTCAACATTATGGACATACTCCGCTGTTGCGGTTTCATTTTTAAGGTCAAAAACAGATATTTTTATTATATATGACAGACCCAAAAGAAAGATAACTGCGGCTGCGATAGACAATATAGGCTTTATTCTGAGATGAAGCGGTTTTTTGGGCGGTGTTATTCTCGCATCTATCGCTTTATTAACCGCATGGACATGAAATGCTAAAGTCTCTGTATTTTGCATTTCTTCCAAGCCTTCCAAGACATCGGTGCACATCGGACATTGCCCCAAATGCTTTTCAACCTTATGGTTCTCTGTTCCTGTCAACTCATTTCCGGCATAGGCTTGAAGTTGCTCTGTTGACAAGCATTCAGTTTTTTCAAATATATGTTGAATATTTTCCATGAAAATGACTTATAAACCGATTAACAATAAAAACACAAAAATACCGGATTCTGACAGCATATTTTTCAAATTTCGCTTACCGTTTTGAATATAACTTTTTACTTTTTTTAATTCATAACCGGTAATATCGCATATTTCAGCATACGATTTTTGTTGCAAATAGAACAAATCAACAGATTGCTTTTGTTCTTTATTGAGCTGACTCATAGCCTTTTTCAATTCTGTCAACTGTTCTTCTTTTGCTTGTTTGCCACTGAGATGCGATTCGTGCTCAAATTCCACAAAACTTTCTGCTTCTTTTTCATATTCTTTTTTCCTTTTCCGTTTGGTCTGTTGTTTTCTGAAAATCATCATACATTCATTTCGAGTTACAGAATATAACCAACTCTTAAAGTATTCCACATCATGTTCTGTTAAAACCGAAATGAGTTTTTCAAAAACCAAGGCAGAAACTTCTCGGGCATCCTCTTCATTCTTAACGTATTTCATGGAAACCAAAAAAACAAACTCGGTATAACGTTTATACAAGGTTCCGAGAATCTGCATGTCTCTCTTTTTTTTATAGACAGTTATTAATTCTTGATCAGAATATTGCGAATAGGGTTTATGTATAACTTTTTCCAAAAGTCTTTTTTTTTATCCCGCACTTTGGGAAAGTAATTATTAATTTTGAGTTCAGTTTAAAAAGGTTATAAAGTTGAAAGTTTATAAAGTTAAAGTACTGAAAATAAGAGTTTTAAGTTAGTTGCAAAGCAACTTATAAAACCCTGATACTTAAACATATTATTTATTTTACTAAAATAGAACATACTTTTTAGACCGGACTCAATATTGTATTTACCACAAATTTAAAAAAAAATTGACAAAATATTTTTAAAAAAGTATAAATTTGCAAAAACCTCTGATATGAACAAAACAATATTGTTATTTTTATTGGTCATAAGTTACCAATTTGCTCACGGACAAAACGGATGTATCTCCGGCGATTGTGATAACGGCTACGGTACATACCATTATAAAGACGGCAAACAATATGAGGGTAATTTTAAAGACGGGCTTTTTTCCGGCAAGGGAACGATGGACTACAATAACGGGAATATTTATTCCGGAGAATGGAAAAATGACTTGCGAAACGGCATCGGAACCATGAATTATAAATCCGGTGCAAAATATATCGGCAATTTTAAAAACGGCAACCGCCACGGAAAGGGTTCTATGAAAACGGCCTCAGGTAATACATACACCGGAACTTTTAAAGACGACTATTACAGCGGACCAGGAAAACTTGAGTACGCCAACGGTTCGGCATATGAAGGAAGATTTGAGGAAGACTTATTTGAAGGATACGGTGAACTTCGTTATGAAAACGGAAACCTGTATAAAGGACATTGGAGAATGGGTATAAGAAACGGAAGCGGAAAACTGTACTACAAGAACGGCAGAGAATATATCGGAAATTTTAAAAACGGAATAATCCACGGCAACGGAAAAATGATATACGATAAAAACTCATTTTATGACGGGGAATGGAAGTTCGGCAATCGAGAAGGTATTGGTACCTTAGAAAATGATCAACTCCATTACAGAGGAGATTTTAAAGAAAATTTCATGCATGGGGAGGGCACTTTAAAAACTTCCGCCGGGATCTATATCGGAGAATTTGAATTTCACAAAATGGAGGGCCGTGGAAGACTAAAACAAACAGACGGAACAATATATGAAGGCCATTTTGAAAATGACTATTACAACGGAAACGGAACCATTACTTACAAAGACGGTTCACACTATGAAGGAGAATTCCTGAACGGAAATAAGCACGGGCAAGGCAAATACTCCGATAAAAACGGAAATGTATATAAAGGCCAATATATTAACGGAAAAAAATTCGGCAAAGGTCGCCTTACAGTCAAAGGGTCTTACATCTATTCGGGCACATTTAAGAACGGTCTGTTTTCGGGCCAAGGAAATATTCAATTTGACAGCGGTGATTCCTATACCGGGCAATTACAAAAGGGACTTTTTCACGGACAAGGGACCTATATTTTTTCCGATGGTTCAAAATACACCGGGGAATGGTTCAAAAATAACAAACACGGTTACGGGGTTTACACAAGCTCTTCCGGTTTTATCTATGAGGGTCAGTGGAAATACGGCAGCAAAAACGGAGAAGGGACTTTGACTTATCCGGACGGCAGACGAAAGTCGGGCATTTGGAAGGATGATGAAATTATCAAAGAAAAACAAATTTAGCAATTGAAACATTTATTTACTTACAATTCCTAAGCGGTTGGGCAATGAACAAAGAGTTCAGTTTAAAAAGTTATAAAGTTAAAAATTTATAAAGTTAAAATACTAAAAATAAAAGTTTTAAGTTATTTGTAAAGCAAGGAACAAGAACAGTTAAACAGTAAAAATGAAAATAAAAAACTACCTTTCGTTAGTCAAGTTCAGCCATACAATTTTTGCATTACCTTTTGCATTAATCGGTTTTTTTCTGGCAATAAAAACAGAACCCGGATTATCTCAATCCGAAGGTATTAAAATATTTATACTGGTTATTTTGGATATGATTTTTGCCCGAAATGCCGCCATGGGATTTAACCGTTATATTGATCGGAAAATTGATTATGAAAATCCGAGAACCAAAGTTCGAGAAATTCCTTCTCAAGTTATCAGTAGTCGCTCGGCACTTATTTTTGTTATTCTGAATTCTGTACTTTTCCTTGTCGCAACCTATTTCATAAACCCCCTTGTATTTTATTTGGCTCCCGTGGCTTTGGCGGTCGTTTTGGGTTACAGCTACACCAAACGATTCACTTGGCTGTGCCATTTCATATTGGGGGTGGGTTTATCGCTTGCCCCAATTGGTGCCTACTTGGCAGTAACGGGAGAGTTTGCGCTTCCGCCCATTCTTTTTTCTCTTACCGTACTGTTCTGGACAGCAGGTTTCGATATTATTTATTCCCTGCAAGATACCGGTTTTGATAAAGCCCATGACTTAAAATCCATTCCGGTAATTTTAGGAAAAAAACGAGCCTTGCAGCTGTCGTCCGTGTTGCATATAATTGCATTCGTTTTTATTGCTTGGGCAGGAATTGAGGCTGCCAAAGAATTTGGTGTTTGGTACTGGGCCGGTGCCGCCTTTTTTGCCGGATCCCTACTCTATCAACACTTAATTGTAAAGGCTGATGATTTAAGTAAAATTAATTTGGCTTTTTTTACTCTAAACGGTGCGGCCGGTATCGTGTTTGCGATATTTACTGTGTTAGCTTTATATATTAGGTAATCTACAAAGTATAACATCTCTATTTTTTCTTCTCCACTAAACCCTTACGTTTCCACCTTCCCCCAAGGTAATAGCCAAAGACTAAAATGAGACCAAAGGCCCAGGCTACGGGAACAGCATACCAAATACCGGTTTCGCCGAATTTTTCCGAAAAATAATAGGACAAGGGCAAACGTATTATCCACAATGAAAATAAACTAATGAACATAGGAATAAGTGTATCACCTGCTCCTCTGAAAACCCCGGTGAACGTAAACATAAGTGTAAACAAGACATAAAATGCCCCCACAATTCTCAAGTACTCCGTCCCTACCCTGATAACTTCCGGATCGGGAGAAAATAATCCGATAATTTGTTCCGCTCCGAAAACTACGATAAGGCTAATGCTCACTGATATACCGGAAGACATGGCAAGGGTTGACATTAAGCCTTTTCGGACTCGGTTAATTTTTCCGGCTCCAATATTTTGACCGGTAAATGCGGTTAAAGCTTGTGCAAAATTCATAGCAGGCATAGAGGCAAACATGCCCACCCGGGTGGCCACCGAATAGCCGGCGACAACAGATGTACCGAATCCGTTTACAATTTTTAATACGGCTGTTATTCCAACAGCAACAAACAGTTGCTGCAAACCGGCAGGTAATCCCACTTTAATACTTTTGAAAAATATTTTTTTATCAAATTTCATTTTCATGAAATTGATTTTTACGATATCAAAGTTTCGATTTATATAAATTATAGCAGTAATAAATGCTCCGACCTGAGAAATAACCGTTGCTATGGCGACACCTTCAACCCCCATATTAAATTGTAAAACAAACAAAAGATCAAGGGCTATATTTGTAATCGTGGAAATGATAAGAAAATACAGCGGTGTAACAGAATCGCCCAGTGCCCTCAATAATGAAGCCGTTCCGTTGTAACCAAAGGCTGCCAACAAACCCAATAAGGTGTAAGTTAAATATATTTTTGCATCGGGAACAACATCAGCCGGAAGGTCAATGAGCTGCAATATTTCATCAATAAAATATATTCCCAATGAACTCACGATGATTGCCGCAAAAAATAATAGGATAAACAGAGTGTCTGCCCCTTTCTGAACCATTTCATATTTCTTTGCCCCGAAGTATTGAGAAATAACAATTGCTGTTCCGGAAGCCAGTCCGATAACCAAAGAAATGAGCGCATAAAAAATAGGGAAAGACGCTCCCACTGCAGATAAGGCTTCTTTTCCTATATAATTTCCCACAACAATACTGTCCACAACATTATACAATTGCTGAAAAACATTACCGATGAGCATAGGTAGTGCAAAATTCAGGATTAACCGTCCCTCTCTGCCGTTTGTTAAATCTTTTACTGCCAATTTTTCTGTTTTGAATTTGCGAAGGTAAAATATTATACTGAATAATCTTATCTGTAATAATAATTTACAAAACTAAGATTGTTTACCTTCAACATGTTCTATTTTCAGCTTCAAAATCAACATTCGATTAACATGATACTCTTCACAGGCATTATCATTTTTCCCGTGGTGTGCCATAAGTATTTCAAGACCGGCTGTTTTGTTCGAATAGTTTGAAATAATTTCCAAGGTCCCGGTTCCGAGCAATGAGCGGTATTGTGTTGTCCAACTGCAAGACATCGGTCCGGTTTCCAATGCATGAAATTCTTCAATTTCAAAACCTACTTTGCTATTCCTTCGGAGTAAATCTAAATTTCTGCCCTCAGTCGCAGAGTGAAAATAAAGTGCCTTATTACTGTAACCATAATTCATTGGAACGATATAGGGGTATTCTTCATCGTGAAAAGCTATTCGGCAGATAGTTGCTCGCCGTAGGATTTGTTCAATTTCTTTCTTATTTGTAATTCTTTTTTCTTTACGTCTCATTTTAGAAATTTGTTATACTGTACACACCAGGCATTACCAATGACTTGAATCAATTTTATAAGAAACCCGTGAATTAAGCTGTTGCTTAAACAAACCGGACAAATCTTTCGGCAAGTCTGCCCCTCCGTATTATAAATCAAAACAAATGCCGGCAAATCGAAGTATTATACCTAAATTTAGCGATTATGAATAAATAGAGGTGCCAATATTTTGAGAACAAAAGTTTTACAAAAAAATTGAGTGCACCAAATAGGTGCATGATGTTTTTTTGTAATGTCTTTTGGCTCAACGGCGAAGCTCTCATAAACACCTTATTAAATTATTTCAAAATTAGTGAATAAAATATTGGTGCTTATCGAAGTTCATAATCACTCATTTGAGGTTATATTCTGCCGGCATTTTCCTATCGCTTAATGTATGAATAATTCGGGTTAACTGATTGTTTTTGCGGTCTTCGTTTCAGAAACTTCTTTTTTGTTCCCGACAGCCGGTTTCAACTCAACCGTAAAATGCCGCATTATGGGTGCTTCATAGGTAATTTCAAAACCGGAAGTTATGTCATGCCGACGATCAAAAATATTCTTAAGTGCAGCAACCACATAGTCAATATGGTTATCGGTATATGTTCGGCGGGGTATGGCTAAGCGCATAAATTCAAGTTTCGGATACCGGTTATTTCCGGTCTTGGGGTCTCTGTCGGCCAGTATTGTTCCGACTTCAACTCCTCTTATACCTCCTTCGAGATATAACTCCAAAGCCAAAGTTTGTGCAATGTATTGTTCTTTGGGAAGATGCGGTAAAAATTTCTTGGCATCAACAAATACAGCATGCCCGCCAATGGGCTTTTGAATTGGAATTCCGTAGTCATCAAGTTGCTTTCCGAGACGTTCAACTTGCTTTACTCGTGATTGCAAATACTCAAACTCCGTGGCCTCATCCAGTCCTTGAGCCAAGGCATTCATATCTCTGCCTGACATACCACCATAAGTAATAAACCCTTCATACATGATATTAAAAATGCCGGCCTGCTTAAATAACTCCTTGTCTCTCAAAGCTATAAAGCCGCCCATATTTACTATGGCATCTTTCTTACTGCTCATAGTCATGCCGTCGGCGTAGCGATACATTTCTCGAACAATTTCTTTGATGGATTTATTTTTATAGGCTTCTTCTCGCTGCTTTACAAAGTAGGCATTTTCTGCAAATCGTGCAGAATCATAAATCACCGGAACTTGATACTTTTCTGCAGTAGTTTTGACGGCTTTCATATTTGCTATGGATACCGGTTGCCCTCCGGAAGTATTGCAGGTTACCGTTACAATTATCATAGGAACGTTCCCTTCGTTATCTCGAAGTGTTTTTTCCAATTTACTGATATCCAAATTACCCTTAAAGTCATGCTCTAACTGTGTCTCAAAAGCCTCGTCAATGGTACAATCTACGGCTGTTGCTTTTCTAAATTCAATATGTCCTTTAGTGGTATCAAAATGAGAATTGCCGGGAACAATATGGCCTTCTTTCACAAGCACCGAAAACAGTACATTTTCAGCAGCTCGTCCCTGGTGCGTGGGTAAAAAATATTCAAACCCGAGAATCTCCCTTATTTTGTTTTTCATTTTATAATAAGAACTTGCTCCGGCATAACTTTCGTCGCCAATCATCATTTCAGCCCATTGTTCATCTGACATTGCTCCGGTTCCGGAGTCAGTCAAAAAGTCAACAAAAACTTCTGAACTTTTTAAATTGAATAAATTGTATTTGGCTTTTCTTAATAATATTTCTCGCTGTTCTTTGGTTGTTTTCTTTATTTGTTCAACCATTTTAATTTTATAGGGTTCAGCGTATGGTAGTTTCATATCTTATCTCTTTAGTTTTATAATAAATAGGTTTCAATCTCAATATTAAAAGATTAAAATTGTATGTGTATAATTAAAAGTCGGTCGATCAGTTATAAGGTTCAATAACTGAAAATTAAAACGAGAGATACTCCGGTTTCTTAATGGAACGAAACAGAGATTTTTTTAAAGACAAGAATTGGAGTATTTTTTTCATAGTGCAAAGTTAATAATCTTATCATTTAATACCAATCCGCTCATCAAGTTTTTATGAGTTTTCATCATAAATATAGAGGTATTTTACGGACTATGCTCGGTTTAATAAATGAACTCAGTTTAAAAAATTCTAAAGTTAAAAGTTTATAAAGTTGAGTCCACTCCGAAAACACCGTTTTTGGAAAATCTTGTAAATACGAAAACAGTATTGTGCTAATAATAAGAACTTTATGATTTAACAAAAACATGTAAATCTTGTCAATCCTGTCAAAAAAGACTTTTCGGAGTACACTCAAAGTTAAAGCACTAAAAGTAAGAATTTTAAGTTAATTGCAAAATAATTTATAAAACTCTGATAATTAAACACATAATTCGTTTTACTAAACTAAAACATATTTTATCGACCGGACTCATACATGATTTCTTGTGATTATAAAATATATATATAATTTTGCCCAAAAATAAATTTATTTTTATCTGAAAATGCAAAACAAAACAATAAGTGCCTCCAGCGAAGGTTGGGTATCCATCATTGTAAATATACTGTTGTTTGGTATAAAATATTGGGCCGGTATAGTGTCGGGTTCTATTGCCATGACAAGTGATGCTTGGCATTCATTGTCGGATTCCATAAGCTCGCTTGCTGTAATTATAGGTTCGAAAATTGCTTCAAAACCCCCGGATAAAAAACATCCTTTCGGGCATGGAAGAGCCGAACTGTTCAGCTCCATTTTAATTGGCATATTCTTATTTCTTGTGGGCTTTAGTTTTATATCAAAATCAATTGAAGCCTTCACTGAAAACTCAGAGGCGGTTTTCGGAAAACTCTCGCTTATTGTAATAATTTCTTCGATAGTAGCAAAGGAGGCTTTAGCTCAATATGCGTTCTATGTGGCTCGAAAAACCGGTTACAAAAGCGTAAAAGCTGATGGCTGGCACCACCGCAGTGATGCTCTTTCGTCGATAGTAATCCTTATCGGTATATTTTTGAACCCATACCTTCCCTATGTCGATGCGGTGATGGGAATAATTGTTTCATTATTTATTTTTCATGCGGCCTACTCCATAATCAGAGAAACGGCTGACGATATTTTGGGCACTGCCGCTTCTCAGTCGATTATAGACAATATTACTCAGGTTACCGACCAATATTCTGAACACAACCTGCATGTCCATAACCTGAAAGTGCACAAGTACGGCAAGCTCAAAGAAATCAGCTTTCATATAAAACTGCCGGATGAAATGATCGTTAAAGATGCCGGAGCTTTAATCAACGGGTTGGAAAATAAACTGAACCAAACATACAACTACCGAACAACCATACACTTAGATTGTATTCACTAATTTTTTAATCCCCTAATCAATAAAATATCTCTAAATGAAAAAAATTTACATTACATTATTATCAGTTTTAGCTTTTGGAACAGGATTTTCGCAAATTACTGAGAAAGAAGATGATTTAAAAAAAGTAGAAACCGATACGATTGTCGGATGGAAAACATCCGCTGTCATTAATTTGAATGTTGCTCAGACCTCTTTAACGAATTGGGCGGCCGGCGGTCAAAACTCAATTGCTTTGAATTCGTTAGGGTCTTTCCAAGCCGACTACAAAAACTCGAAATTCAGTTGGGACAATACGCTGGATTTAGGATACGGCATACTGAGGCAAGGAAAAGAAGACAATGTCTCTACGCAAAAGACAGATGACAAAATAGATTTTGCATCAAAATACGGAAAAAAGATTAAGAAAAACTTATACGCAGCCGGTTTAATTAATTTTAAAACTCAATTTGCTGCCGGCTACAATTACCCCAATGACTCTGTTGTCATTTCTGATTTATTGGCTCCGGCTTACTTTCTGACTGCTCTGGGATTAGACTATAAACCCACCTCCAAGCTCTCAATATTTGCCGCTCCTTTTACCGGAAAAGTTACCATCGTGAACAATGAGACTTTGGCAGATGCGGGAGCATTTGGTGTTGAACCGGCATTTTTTGACCAAACCGGAACTCTCACAACTCACGGTGAACATACGAAAACTGAATTCGGCGGCTATATAAAAATTGCTTATGCCAACGATATTATGAAAAATGTCAAACTCAATACAAAACTTGACCTTTTTTCGAACTACCTGAATAATCCCGGCAATATAGATATTAACTGGGAAACACTCATTAATTTCAAAGTAAACAAATACATTTCCATGAGCCTGAGCACGCAATTGCTTTACGATGATGATGTAAAAATTGAAATTGACGAAGACGGCGACGGGACGTTTGATTCGAAAGGATCCCGAATTCAATTCAAAGAATTATTTGGCTTCGGTATCACGTATAAATTATAGGCATAAGACTGTGCCGAAAAATCTAAAAACAGTTTAACTGTTCATTTGAATTTTTTACAGCCCGATTTTACTTTTGTAATTTCGGGCTGTTTATTCAATGAGTTCAGTTTAAAAAGTTATAAAGTTGAAAGTTAATAAAGTTAAAGTCTTAAAAATAAAAGTTTTAAGTTAACTGCAAAATAATTTATAAAACTTTGAGAATTAGTGTCTGAACGGAAATAGATGAATTTTACGAAATGAGGTTTTTTTGATGAGATTTTTATTTTTTTTAATTTGGAGATGCCACTGTATCAGCGAATTTAAAAAAATAGAAATATCGCAAAAAAAACATTTCTAATTTTGTGTATTTTCGTTCAGATTCTAAGCACATAACTTATTTTGCTTAAATAGAACATACTTTTTAGACCGGACTCTTCAATGATTCAAACTGATACTTTTCGATGATGCTTCTATCCGTAGCGTTTATGAAACAAATCATAAATCAAAGCATCTGCAATTCCTACCTTGGGGATATATATTTTATTTTTGCCAAATTGCTTCATAACATTCATATACAATTCTG
>JAYEIA010000123.1:0-2281 GCA_034659855.1 Bacteroidota bacterium | reverse complement strand
GATCATGGATATGCTTTTGCTACAAACTAATTTATTATTTTACAACTCAAAAAAAGTAAGTAATAGCGAGCTATTTCGTCTTTTTTTGAGGCGATAAAATGGTACAATTAGGCCGTTAAAAATGTGAAGTTATTTTTGCACAGCTCCTTAACTCACTCCCCAAGAGGCTTCTCAAATAAAATGAGAACCCAAGCCGTGAATCAATCAAAAAAATACGGCCGTTACATATTTGAGAAGATCTAATTTTGAAACATTATGTGTACCTTTGTATAAAAAGCCATAGCCGGCCGACAAAACAATTAATACAGGAATGAGAAACTCAATCCAACCGGCAGAGATTTCAATATAGTTGAGCACCGAAAGTGCCAAATTCAATGAATGCCCGATTGTGAATGCCGTTACCAAAATCAGCACTCTTTTATATTCTCTGAAATTATACCTGAGAGAAAATATGAGGCTAAAAACAAAATATGATCAAAACCGGCCAAATCTGTAATATGCTCTACTCCTAAATCGAAATATAATTTAAACATTATTTATGCATCTTTTATTAAATATTTGCTTGGCTCTCATTAATTTGTATACTGCTCCGCAGAGTACAGACAGCAAACATCCTGTTCATGTTTCCGTTACAAATATAGAATTAAATGAAACCGGCAACAAACTAAACATTACCGTAAAACTGTTTGCCGATGATTTTATAACCGCCCTCGGGGAGTATCACAATTTGAATTTAAAAGAAAAACATACCCTAAAATCAATAAATACCTATATTCGGCAAAACCTTATAATAAAGACAGACAAAACAGCGGAGAAAAAGAAACTTACTTTAGAAAATTATATGTACAACGAATCGTCAAATTCTTTTACTTTAAAGTTGTTTCTGACCTGTAAACTCAAAAAAATCCCTCAGGAAGTTGAGCTTTCCAATACATTATTAACCGGACTGTACCGAGATCAAAAAAATTTATTGATATTCAGTTGCAAAAATACAGAAAAAGCTGTTAAATTTGATTTCTCAAAAACAACAGTAAAATTCAAAATAAAATAATTCAATAACCCAGATAATGAAATACGCTGAGCGAATAAAATATCTTTTTACCCTTCTATTATTTGTTTCAATACATTTAAACTCGTACGGCACCCACAACAGAGCCGGAGAAATAACCTACGAGCAAATTAATATGCTCACGTTCAGATTTACACTGGTTACCTATACATACAGTCCCAGTGCGGCCAATGAAGACAGAGAT
The DNA here is from genome assembly GCA_034659855.1 of Bacteroidota bacterium. Taxonomy (GTDB): domain Bacteria; phylum Bacteroidota; class Bacteroidia; order Bacteroidales; family JAADGE01; genus JAYEIA01. The sequence goes on along the minus strand of JAYEIA010000123.1, from coordinate 1,028 downwards.
TTTTTGACCATGAACTGGGGCGACGGAGGCTCATCCGAAATTCCCAGAATAGATATTATTCACTTGCCCGATGATATTCAAAAAAATATTTACATCATGAACCACACATTTCCGGGGCCCGGTGTTTATGAAGTATCTATGTCTGACCCCAACAGAAACGCAGATATCATCAATATTCCAAATTCAGTTTATACCGTTTTTACCGTTAAAACAACATTATTGATAGATCCTAATTTGGGATTTAATAACACACCCGTGTTACAGAATCCTCCGGTGGATAAAGCGGCTCTCGGACAATTTTTCAGACACAACCCGTCGGCCTATGATTCAGACGGCGACAGCTTATCTTATGAAATGACCTTCTGCTTGGCCGACAACGGCAATGAAATTATCGGCTATGAATACCCGGAAGCTTCAGATACAATATATGTTGACCCCGTTACGGGAGACTTTATATGGGATACTCCGGTACAAATAGGAGAGTACAATGTTGCCATGAAAATAAACGAATGGCGAAACGGAGTAAAAATCGGAAGTATAATCAGAGATATGCAAATAGAAGTGGAAGAAACCGATAATCACCCGCCGGTAATTTCTCAACCGGACGACTATTGCATCACTGCCGGAGAAAATCTGAATTTTACAGTCACAGCCACAGACCCCGACGGAGATAATATTGTACTTACAGCCTACGGAGGACCCTTTTCGGTTGATGAAAGCCCGGCGGAGTTCTCTTCAAACAACGGAACCGGTAATTTTTCATGGAACACGGTCTGTTCTCATATTCGCCAACAACCCTACTCGGCTATTTTCAGGGCTGAAGATATAAACCCGGAAGTTAATCTGACAGCCTACACCGAAAACCAAATACAGGTAGTGGCCCCGGCTCCCGAAAATTTAAACATTTCGCCCTCAAGTAATGCCTCGTTCCTAAGTTGGGATCCCTATGGTTGTAATAATGCGGCCGGATTTATCATATACCGCCGACACGGAAGTTACAGTTTTACACCCTCGGAATGCGAAACCGG
>JAYEIA010000122.1:0-2281 GCA_034659855.1 Bacteroidota bacterium | reverse complement strand
TTCGAGGCTTGTTTTGCAAACAACATGCTCAACCTCCGGAAATTTGAATATTATCTTGTAAAAGCCTTATAATCATCATATTCAAAAAAACACCTCTATTTTAAACCATCACCAAAATAATTTATAAAGCTCTGATAATTAAACATATAGCTTGTTTTACTAAAATAAAACATCCGAGACCGGACTCATATATTTTAAGCAGCAAAATACTAAGGAACAGAAACAAAATAACTTCGCCTACGCTATCATAATTTATTTCGTATTCGTTCCTAAACTCAAATTTTTCATTAAATTTTTTAACTTTGTTCAAAATTAAAAAACGAAGACAATGCCCAATAAAAATATACTCTGGATAGATGATGAAATTGATTTGCTGAAAATGCATATTCTTTTCCTTAGAGAGAAAGGATATACCACTGCAACGGCCAACAACGGGCATGATGCACTGGAAATTCTTCAAGAACAAATCTTTGACATTATATTATTAGATGAAAACATGCCGGGTATCTCCGGTTTGGATTTGTTGCCGAAAATAAAACGATTACGCCCCATAACACCGGTGGTGATGATTACCAAGAACGAAGAAGAAGATATAATGGATGAAGCCATCGGCGATAATATTGATGATTATTTGCTGAAACCCGTCAATCCAAAACAAATTTTGTTGTCGATAAAGAAAAATGCCGAAAACAAACAAATAATAAATGACAAAGTACGGCAGAAATTCCAAAGCACATTTCGAGCTCTCAACGAACAAATAAATGATGCCCGCAGCCCGAAAGATTGGAACGTGGTTTATAAAGAATTGGTATATTGGGAAATGGAATTGGAACGCTCCAATGACAAGATGCTTAACGAAATACTTATTGAGCAAATGACGGAGGTTCGAAACGGTTTCAGCAAATTTATTTCAAAAAACTATATTTCTTGGTTTAATGAAAACGAAGAAGAACGCCCGCCCATGATTCATGAGTTCATGAAGAAAAAAATTAAGCCGCTGACCGACGCCGGCGAAAAAGTATTTGTTATTGTTATTGATAATTTGCGGTTTGACCAATGGAGAACCATACGCCCGGTAATTGAAGAATACATGGAGGTAATAAATGAAGAAATCTGGTATTCCATCCTTCCTACCGTCACACAATATGCCCGAAATGCTTTTTTTGCGGGGCTTATGCCGTCTGAAATTGAAAAACGGTATCCGGAATATTGGAGCCACGATCACGAAGAGGGCGGAAAAAATAAATACGAAGAAAAATTGCTCCGTGAGTTTTTCAAACGCTACCGAAGAAACGTTAGCATCAGCTACGAAAAAGTATTGGAGAATGACTACGGAGTCGGAGTAAACGAACGTTTCAACAGAATAAAAAAAAGCGACCTGTCGGTGGTGGTTTACAATTTTATAGACATGCTGTCTCACGCTCGTACCGACAATAAGATGGTGCAGGAATTGGCTCATGATTTATCCAAATATCGCCGACTAACCAAAACATGGCTATTGAACTCTCCGCTGTTTGACCTCATAAAACTATTATCTGAACATAATATCCGCACATTTATTACAACCGATCACGGCAGTGTAAATATCAACAGGCCGGTAAAAGTTATAGGAGATAAAGAGACCAGTACCAACCTAAGATATAAGAGCGGAAAAAACTTAAAATACAAAAAGAAAGACGTGTTTGAAATCACTGAACCTGAAAAAGCCGGATTGCCGAGCTATAATTTGAGCCAATCCTATATTTTTGCTCAAAACAATGATTTTTTAGCCTACCCGAATAACTATAATTACTATGTACGCTACTATAAGGATACATTTCAGCATGGCGGTGTTTCGCCCGACGAAATGCTGATTCCGGTTATTGAATTAAAACGAGAAGACTAAGAGACATTAAAAATGAAATCATACTCTATTATATCAGAAGAAGAGCTTAAAGTGGTTGCTGCAGATATTATTGACAGCAACCTTAATCATGCATCAGTATTTGCATTATACGGCAAAATGGGGAGTGGAAAAACAGCACTCATCAAAGCATTTTGTGATGTTATGAAATGTTCAGAAAAGGCAACCAGCCCCACATTTGCTATAGTAAACGAATATAAGTCACCCGACCATACAGTTTTTCACTTTGACTTTTACCGTATTGAAAGTGCTGAAGAAGCCTTTGATTTAGGCTATGAAGAATACTTTTACAACAAAGACGCCTTGGTATTCATTGAATGGCCCGAATTAATAGAACCCCTTTTACCTCATAAATTTATAGAAATTCATATTGTAGAA
>JAYEIA010000121.1:0-2284 GCA_034659855.1 Bacteroidota bacterium | reverse complement strand
TATTGTTGTGTATATGAATGCCTTCATTATCGGGTCCGCGATGCTTTACGGCATCATTCATTTTTTTTATGTGAGTGCTGAGGTTTTGCTTTCTTTTAAAATCTATTATTCCGTTAATTCCGCACATAATTCATGAAATTTTCGTCATCAAGCATTTTTTGGATGCCGATTTCAAGTGAAATAAGAGGTTTTGCCAAAATTTTCAGCATTTTACTGTTGTCCGGTTGCCGCCTTTTCATATCGCCTTCGGGCAGGGGTGGGAGGTGTATTATTTTAGATTTTGAGTTGGTTATCTGAATTAATTTTTCGGCTAAATCTATAATTCTCATTTCATTTGAACTCCCAATGTTTACAACATCATTAATAACGAGATTATTTTCGAGAATTTTCACGCAGGTATATACATTATCATCTACATAGCAAAAGGTTCTGGTTTGATGCCCGTCCCCAAATACGGTAATGTTTTTATTGAGCAGTGCAAGTTTTAAAAAGTGCGGAATAACAAAGTCATTGCTCTGGTTTGGTCCATAAGTGTTGAAAAAACGGAAAATTGTGAATGGTAAATCATAAGTTTGATTGTATGACCTAAAAAATGATTCTCCTACATTTTTAACAACGGCATAGGGTAACCTGGAATTTAAAGGTGTTGTTTCTTCATTTTGAGGCAACTCGACCGGTTCTCCGTAAACTTCTGATGATGACGAGAAGAACGCACGTTTGACAGATGTGTTTTTAGCTAAATTTAGAATATTTTTAATACCGTCGATATCTTTTAAAACATCTACCGGGTTATCTAATGTTCTTTGAACTCCTACTACTGCTGCATAATGAAATACATAATCGAATTTATAGGATAGCATTAATTCTGAAATGTCTTGGTAATTATTTATATCGCACAATACAAAAGACCAGTTTTTATGCTGTTTTGAAGGTAATTTTGATTTGTTTCCGGTCGATAAATTATCTGCAACCACAACGTAATATTTTTGGCTTTCAACAAGTTTTCGGGCTAAGGCACCGCCTATATTTCCTGCACCTCCGGTTATTAATATTTTTTTCATATTGTTTTTTTAAGTATTTCGTTAAGTGTTTTACTCCAAGTTTCTATGGTATAAAGGTCTGATAGTTTATGGCTGTGTTTCCCAAATTCCAAAAGCTTGTTTGTTGATAATTTTGCAGTTTTCGTCATCGCCTCTACCAAGCTGGTTACATTTTTGGCTTTGTGAATGAAACCGTTTTTTTGTTCTTCAAGGAAGACCGAAGCGGATCCAACTGTATCGCTGCAAATTACAGGTAAACCGGCGGCAGTCATTTCTTGCAACGACATGCCCCAATGATCATAATGTGAAGGCATAATAACAACTCCGGACTTTTTAACTAACTTATATAATTCTTCAGATTGTATAAAGCCGTGATGTATTATTTTATCGTGCAAAACTTTTTTGTCAAATAAAGCTCCTGTACCGGCGCAATGTAACTCCCAATCAGGATTGTTTTTAGAAAATATCGTGAATGCTTCCCACAAATCTTCAATTCCTTTTAAGGTTAAATACCTTCCGATATATAGAAATGCTTTAGGATAATTCTGTTTTTTTGCCTGTACCGATTCTTGGTAAGTTGTGTTAAATTTGGACAAATCGGTAGCATAGAAGCCGTAAAATAATTGTTCCGGAGTAAATCCTATTTTTTTTGCATATTCTCCTTGTATTTTTCCGGGAACCCATGCGAGATTAAAATATCTTGTTACTTTTTTAGGCAGAATAAACCGACCAATTTTTTGCTTCAGCGAACCCTCCCAGTAGTTATCAAACATTAAAACCGTTGTTATTGTTTTATAAACTTGTTTTATAACTTGCAGGTATTCTTTATCGAACCAGCCGCTGCAAATAATAATATTGGGTTTGATCTTAGAAACATAATCTAAAATATTGACTTCGGTTTTTTCTTTTAGGAAGACATTTTTTTTAAATAAAAACTTAAAAGGGGCTTCCTTGTTTAGTGGCCATCTTATAATATGAATTTCATTACCCGGATTGGATTCAATATAGTGATTGACACAATTTACTGTGTAACCGGCTAATTCTGAATATAGAAATAATATTTTTTGAGGTTTAATCATGTCTTAAACGTTTATTTAAAGAATACAATTGGCAGGAATATTAAAAATTCAAATGAATTAAAAAGCATGCTCTAACTATTCTGGGTTTTCAGGAAATTTCTATCAGTCAGCAAAGTTAAAATAATAATCAAAATTATTGTAAAGGGGTTTAAAGATCCGGAAAGC
>JAYEIA010000120.1:0-2299 GCA_034659855.1 Bacteroidota bacterium | reverse complement strand
TGTCATTGGCCCAAAGCACCGGAAAATGATAGCCGTATCCGGCATCTTTCATGGCCTTTTTCAGCTCCTTAGCTTTTTGCAAAATCGCTTGTTGGGACTGTTCTGCAAATTCAACCATAAGTATGGCTTTGGGTGTTCCTTTTATAAAAAATGCATTCTCATTGGCCGTTTTATTTTTTCTGCTTTGTTTCAAAATAATGTCATCCATTAATTCTACGGCAACAGGCTTGTGTCTGAGTGCAATCAAGTTTCCGTGGTATGCACTTTCCAAGGAGGTTAAGTGAATAGGGATTAATGCTTTTTTGGGCGGAGCTAAATCATCCAATTGTAATGTTATTTCGGTAATAAAGGCTAAAGTTCCTTCGGAGCCTGCTATAAGCTTTGCGAAATTGAACGGTTTGTTGGATTTTGAGAATACCTCTGATTCAAGCAACAGGTCTATAGCATAGCCTGTATTTCTGCGTTTTATTTCGGGGCGGGGGAACTCTTTTCTTATTTCATTTTGGTTGTCCTTCTCGGATAATATATTATAGATATTTTGATACAGTTTGCCTTCTAAACTTTCTTGTTTGGTTTTCTGTATAAACTCTGTTTTGTTGAGGGCTTTAAATTCGGCTGTTGACCCGTCGGACAAAACAGTTTTTACTGAAACCAACTTATCCCTGGTGCTGCCGTATATTAAAGCGTGTGTTCCGCAAGCATTATTTCCGGTCATACCGCCCATCATACAGCGATTTGATGTGGAGGTTTCAGGGCCGAAAAATAATCCGTGAGGTTTAACGTATTGATTGAGCACATCTCTTATGACACCGGGTTGAACGCTTATCTGCTTTTCCTTTTTATCAAAATGAAGTATCCCGGTCATATATTTTGACATATCAACAACAATGCCCTTCCCGACGACTTGTCCGGCAAGCGAGGTGCCGGCTGTTCGAGGAATTAGTGAGCTGTTGTTTTGTTGTGCAAAATCTACAAGCAACTGAATATCTTTGACGGTTTTCGGAATTGCCACAGCTGTCGGAATTTCTCTGTAGGCTGAAGCGTCTGTAGCATATAGCACTTTGGAAACATCGTCTGTAAACAGGTCACCTTCAAAGTTGTTTTTTAAGCGTTGAAAATTCAATTGGTTGGGCATTGATAGTTTATGTGAAAGTTAAAATCTTATGGACAGACAACTTAGGCCTCCGTCTAATTTTTGAAATTCAGAAACATCGCAGGTTTCAACTTTAAAGCCGGCTTGTTCAACGTTTTGTTTTGTTTTTTCAAATCCTTTGGGTAAAATAACGTAATCGTTGACCCGGATACTGTTTGCCGCATAGGCTTCTTGCTCAGGTACGGGTATTATTTTGAAGCTTTTGAATAAGTCGTTTTTTGCAAATTCTTTTACTGCAAGCAAGGTATTGTTTCCCAAATAAGCCACGCCTGTTTTGGGGTGGAGCATGTCGGGCATGTCAACGGTTATACATTTTTTATTTCTCAGAGTCAGCAATTTGTTAGCTTGAGCAATTCCTTCTTTGTTGGTTCTTTCCGACAGTCCTATATAGAATGTGTTTTCTGCTTGCATCACATCACCCCCGTCCGGTGTTCCGGGTTCTTTTATTTCAGAAACATTATCAATATATGTTGATAAGGTTTGATGCCATCTTTAGGGTTCTCCTTTTCCGGAGATGGCTTCCGGTTTGGCAATTATGGCAAAATGACCGTTAGTAAAGGCTACGTCTTCAGTGAAAACGGAGTCCGGATATTTTTCATCTGCAGGTAAAACGATAATTTTAAGACCGCAATCTTTTAGCGTTTGGACGTAATTATTGTGTTGCTCCAAGGCTTTTTTATAATTTGGTTTCCCGAGTGTCGCTTCTGTGAGTCCGTGAATCATGCTCTGTGCCGGTAGTTTTACTATTGCTTTTGTTAACATAATTTTTTGGGATGTGTTTATAAATCGTATCCTGATGATAAGTTCTTAAAAATACTACATTAAAAGTATTGAATAAATTTCACAATACCAATACCGTGGTTTGATTAAACGTATTAAAACATATAAGCATTAAAAAAAGCCTGCCGAATTATTCGACAGACCTTATTAATTAAGCCTTGGGAATTTTTAAATAACTCCTTGGTCCAGCATAGAATTTGCTACTTTTACGAAACCGGCAAGGTTGGCACCGTTAACGTAATTTACAAAATCTCCGTCGGTACCGTACTCAACACAAGCTGCATGAATATCTTTCATTATCGTTTTTAGCTTTTCATCAACATCTTCAGATGACCAATTATACTTCATTGAGTTTTGAGACATTTC